>NZ_JAXOJX010000010.1:0-123681 GCF_034427735.1 Azohydromonas lata | reverse complement strand
TGTATAAGAGACAGCGCGAGACCCACGCGGCGCAGCGGGGGCCAGGCGATGGGCGCCGCAGCGGCCCCCGTCCTTGAAGGTGGACGCATCTTGTTCTCCTTGGTTGCGCATGCCACTTGCCTGTCGCACCGCATGCCGACTGCCGACACAGCAAGGAATCTGCCATGACGCCCGCAACGCGGCTTCCACGGCGCCTTCACCGGCTGCCGTGGCTGTGGCTGTGCGTGCTGCTGTTGCTCGCCGGCTGCGCGGGGTTGCCCACCATCGTTCCGGACATGGCCGTGCCGCGGCGCCCGGTTCAGATCGCAGGCGCCAACGGGCCGCTGTCGCGCGCGCAAAGCCAGGCCATCCTGGAGCGGCTCAAGAGCAGCGGCACGCCCACCGACGTGCTCGGCCGCCACCTGGCGCTGGAAGAGGCGCTGGTCGGCACGCCGCTGGTGGCCGGCAACCGCGTGCAGTTGCTGCAGGACGGCCCCGCCACCTACGAGGCCATGTTCACGGCCATGCGCGCGGCGCGCGACCACCTCAACGTCGAGTTCTACATCCTGGAGGACGACGAGGTCGGCCAGCGCTTTCGCGCCCTGCTGCTGGAGCGCCAGCGTGCCGGCGTGCAAGTGAACCTGCTCTACGACGGCGTGGGCAGCCTGGGCACGCCCAAGGAATTCTTCGACCCGCTGCGCGAGGCCGGCGCCCAAGTGCTGGAGTTCAACCCCGTCAACCCGCTCAAGGCCCGCCGCGGCTGGAACGTCAACCAGCGCGACCACCGCAAGCTGGTCGTGGTGGACGGGCGCACGGCCTTCCTGGGCGGCATCAACATCAGCAGCGTCTACTCCAGCGGATCGCTTTCCGGCGGCGGCTCGCGCGGGCGCGCCGTGCGCAAGGAACAGCAGCGCCAGCGCGACGTGAACGCCCTGCCCTGGCGCGACACGCAGGTGCAGATCGACGGTCCCGTCGTGGCCGAGTACCAGCGCCTGTTCCTGCAGACCTGGGCCGCGCAGCACGGCCCCGAACTGCCCGCGCGCGACTACTTCCCGGCGCAGCAGCCGCAGGGCAGCGAGGTGGTGCGCGCCATAGGCAGCGCGCCGGACGAGCCCTACAGCTTCATCTACGCCACGCTGATCTCGGCGCTGCGCAGCGCGGAGAGCGAAATCCTCATCACCACGGCCTACTTCGTGCCCGACCCTCAACTGCTCGAAGCGCTGCAGGAGGCGGCCCGGCGCGGCGTGAAGGTTCAGATCCTGCTGCCCAGCCGCAGCGACAGCGCCTTCGTGCTGGCCGCCGGGCGCGCCTCCTACCAGGCGCTTCTGGACGCGGGCGTGGAGCTGTACGAGCGCCAGCAGGCGCTGCTGCACGCCAAGACGGCGGTGATCGACGGCGTATGGTCCACCGTGGGCTCCACCAACCTGGACTGGCGCAGCTTCCTGCACAACCAGGAGCTCAACGCCGTGGTGTTGGGCGCCACCTTCGGCGCGCGCATGCGCGAGGTTTTCAGCCGCGACCTGGCGGCCTCGCGCCGCCTGGACGCCGAGGAATGGAAGCGCCGCCCGCTCGCGGAGCGGCTCAAGGAGCAGGCGGCCAAGGTGTGGGCGTGGTGGCTGTAGCCGCTGGCGCGGCGACCCAATGAAAAAGCCGCCCGCGGGCGGCTTTCGTCTGGGTGCGCGGGCGGCTTACAGCAGCGTCACGCCGGTGCGTTCCTGCACGTACTCGCGGGTGACTTCCGGGGCCAGCTCGACGAGCTTCAGGCCTTCGGGCGTCACGTCCATCACGGCCAGGTCCGTGATGATGCGGTGCACCACGCCCACGCCGGTGAGCGGCAGCGTGCACTTGGGCAGGATCTTGAGGTCGGTGGTGCCGTCCTTCTTGCGGGCCACGTGCTCCATCACGACGATCACGCGCGGCACGCCGGCCACGAGGTCCATGGCGCCGCCCATGCCTTTGACCATCTTGCCGGGGATCATCCAGTTGGCCAGGTCGCCCTTTTCGCTGACCTGCATGGCGCCCAGGATGCTCAGGTTGATCTTGCCGCCGCGGATCATCGCGAAGCTCTCGTGCGAGCCGAAGATGCTGGAGCCGGCAATGGTGGTGACGGTCTGCTTGCCGGCGTTGATGAGGTCGGCGTCGACTTCATCCTCGGTCGGGAACGGGCCGATGCCCAGCATGCCGTTTTCGCTTTGCAGCCACACCTCGATGCCGGCGGGCACATGGTTGGCCACCAGCGTCGGGATGCCGATGCCGAGGTTCACGTAGAAGCCGTCCTGCAGCTCGGTGGCGGCCTTGGCGGCCATCTGGTCTTGGGTCCAGGGCATGTCGTGTCTCCTTCAGGCGGCCGGACGGGTGGTGCGCTTTTCGATGCGCTTCTCGGGGGTGGCATTGAGCACCAGGCGGTGCACGTAGATGCCCGGCAGGTGCACGGCGTCCGGATCGAAGGCGCCGACTTCGACGATCTCCTCGACTTCCACCACGGTGATCTTGCCGGCCATGGCCGCGGCCGGGTTGAAGTTGCGCGCGGTGCGGCGGAACACCAGGTTGCCGCTCTTGTCGGCCTTCCAGGCCTTGACCAGCGACACCTCAGGGTTGAGCGCGCGCTCCATGATGTAGGTGTGCCCGTCGAACTCGCGCGTCTCCTTGCCCTCGGCCACCAGCGTGCCCACGCCGGTGCGGGTGAAGAAGGCCGGGATGCCCGCGCCGCCGGCACGCAGCTTTTCGGCCAGCGTGCCCTGCGGCGTGAATTCCAATTCCAGCTCGCCAGCCAGGTATTGGCGCTCGAACTCCTTGTTCTCGCCCACGTAGCTGGAAATCATCTTTTTGATCTGCCGGGTTTCCAGCAGTTGCCCCAGGCCAAAACCATCAACGCCGGCGTTGTTGGAAATGACGGTGAGATTCTTCACGCCCGTGTCGCGCAGTGCGGCGATCAGGGCTTCGGGAATGCCGCACAGGCCAAAGCCACCGACGGCCATGAGCTGGCCGTCCTTGACGATGCCCTTCAGCGCTTCTGCGGCGCTCGGGTAGAGCTTGTTCATCCGGGGTCTCCTACGTGGAACGGGCGCAATGTACTACTTAACGCATTAAGTAGTTGGTAAGTAGAATCGCCTAAAGCCAATTCCGGAGCCCTGACAAATGCAAATTCCCCTGCCGAATTCTTCCGAGTTGGCGCCACTGGACTACCGCACCGCATTCGACCTGGCGCCCATCGGCCTGGTGATTTCGCGCAACCGGCAGATGCTGGACTGCAACCGCCGCATGCTGGCCATGTTCGGCGCCGAGCGCGAGGAGCTCATAGGCTGCTCTTTCGAGGTGCTGTACCCGAGCATGGAAGAGTTCGAGCGCACGGGGCAGCGCATCGTGGCCAGCCTGGACGAGCAGGGCTGGTACGCCGACGAGCGGGTGATGAAGCGCGTGGGCGGCCCGCAGCGCAATGAGCTCTTCTGGTGCCATGTATCGGGCCGCGCCCTGGACCCGTCGCAGCCGCACGCCGCGGGCATCTGGAGCTTCGAAGACCTCTCGCCGCGCCGCCGCCTGGGCTGCGAGCTCACGGCACGCGAGCGCGAGATCGCCGCGCTGCTCATCGACGGCCTCACCAGCAAGCTCATAGGCCGCAAGCTCGACATCAGCCCGCGCACGGTGGACGTCTACCGTGCCCGCCTCATGCGCAAGTACGGCGCCTCCACCACGCCGGAGCTGGTGCACAAGCTGCTGTGCGCGTGAGCCATGAAAAACGCCGCCCCGGGGCGGCGTTTTTGGGCGGTGCGCGAAGGCGTCAATCCAGCAGCGCCCGCACCCATTGCGGCAACGGCACCGAGCGCTTGGTGTTCGAGTCGGCCCACACCACCTTGGCGCCGCCGCTGGCGGCGATGTCGCCGGGGCGGTCCGTGCGCTCCAGCGTGGTGTAGGTCTCGAAGCTGCTGCGCCCGGGCCTGGCGACGTAGAAGCGCGCCAGCAAGTCGCCCGGGTATTCGAGCTGCTGATGGAAGTTGCAGAAGGCGTTGACGATCACCGGGCCGCTGCCGTCCGGGTCCGGCGGCACGCCGTGCGACTGCAGCCAGTCCACGCGCACCATCTCCAGGTAGCGGAAATACACGGTGTTGTTGACATGGCCCATGGCGTCCATGTCGCCCCAGCGGATGGCAATCCGCGACTCGAACACCAGTCTTTTGTCTTCAGGCAGATCAAAGCGCATGCGGTCGTTCTTGGCTGTCGGCGTGCTTCAGGCGCTCAGGTGGTGGACTCGGAATTGAGCTGCGGGTCCATGCCCAGCTCGGCGGCCATGCGCAGCACCAGGGCGCGCAGCTCGGCCACCTCGGCGCGCAGCGCGGCGATCTCGTCGGCGCGCGCAGGCTTGGGAGCGGCCAGCTCTTCCGGCCCGGCCACGGGCAGCGAGGGCTCGCCGGTGAGCAGTTGCGCCCAGCGCGCCTCGCGGGCGCCCGCGGCGCGGGCCAAGCGCACCACGCGCGGCGGCGACTTCTCGGCCAACTCTTCCAGGAAGCCTTCCACCGACGAGGTGTCGGCAAAGCGGTGCAACCGCTCGCAGTTGGCGCGCAGCTCGGCGGCGGTTTGCGGGCCGCGCAGCAGCAGCGTGGCCAGCAGCGCCACCGCCGCGCCGGGCACGCCCAAGCCGCGGTTGGCGTTGTGGTCGTAGCGCGTGACGCGCGTGCCGCTGACCTCGTTGATCAGCGACAGCTCGCGCAGCCCTTCGATCGCCTCCAGCACGTCGGCCTCGGTGAGGTTCATCACCGGGTCGCGCGCGGTCTTCTGGTTGCAGCCGGCCAGCAGCGCGTTGAGCGACAGCGGGTAGGTGTCGGGGACGGTCGCCTGCTTCTCCACCAGCACGGCCAGCACGCGCCCTTGCGCGTGAGTCAGGTCGCGCATGGCGGTCACCAGACGCCGAAGCCGTCGTCGGCGGAGATGACGGCGCCGTTGATGAAGTGGCTCTCGTTGGCGCAGAGCATCATGAGCACGGAGTCCAGGTCCTGCGGCCGGCCTATGCGCTTGCGCGGCGTCATCTTCACCAGGTCCTGCGCGGTGGCGCGGGTCCACTCGTGGTGGTTCTGCTCGGTGTCGATGTAGCCGGGGCAAATCGCGTTGACGTTGATGCCGTAACTGCCCCACTCCAGCGCCATGGCACGCGTCATGTAGATCAGCCCGGCCTTGCTCATGCCGAAGGCGCCGGCCTCGGCCTGGACGCGCTGCGCGGCCATGGCCGCGATGTTGACGATGCGCCCACCGGTGAAGGTGCCGGGCAGGGCACCCTGGGCGCGGCCGATCATGCGCTTGGCCACTTCCTGTGCCATGAAGAATGCACCGCGCAGGTTGCACTTCATGACGTAGTCGTAATCCTCGGGCGTGACTTCCAGCAGCTTTTGCTGGGCGTTGACGCCCGCGTTGTTGACGAGGATGTCGATGGCGCCCATCTCCGTCTCGGCGTGGGCGACCGCGGCGCGGATGCTGTCGGGGTCGGTCACGTCCAGGCCCACGACGTGGGCATCGCCGCCTTCGGCCTCGATCTCGGCGCGCAGCGTCTTGAGCTTTTCCACGCGCCGCGCCGACAGCACCACACCCGCGCCGGCACGCGCCAGCACACGAGCGAATTGCGCACCCAAGCCACCGGAGGCGCCGGTGACGAAGGCCACGCGGCCCGATAAATCGATTTGGTAACTCATGAGGCAGCAGCCTCCTCGTCTGCATGCAAGAGGGGGCGGCCAAGATAGCACGCCCGGCCAGGGTTCCCGGCGCTGGCGGGTGCCGATTGCGCCGGGCCGGCGCAGCCGCTCCTGATGCGCAAAGGGTGTAGCCGCCGACTTAAGATGGCGGGTTTTTCCAGCACAACACAACATTCGATGACGCCGCAGCAACTGCTTGAACAGTACGGTCCGCGCGAGTCCATGGACTACGACGTGGTGATCGTCGGCGCCGGCCCCGCGGGCCTGGCCACCGCCATACGCCTGAAGCAACTGGCTGCCGCGGCGAATGCTGAGGTGTCGGTGGTGGTGCTGGAAAAGGGCTCGGAGCCCGGGGCGCACATCCTCTCCGGCGCGATCATGGACCCCATCGCGCTGACCGAGCTCATCCCGGACTGGAAAGAAAAAGGCGCGCCGCTCAAGCAGCCCGTCACCGAGGACGAGTTCCTTTTCCTCTCCGAAGCCGGCCACAAGGCCACCCCGCACAAGTTCCTGCCGGACTGCTTCAAGAACCACGGCAACTACATCGTCAGCCTGGGCGAAGTGGTGCGCTGGCTGGCCGAACAGGCGGAAGGCCTGGGCGTGGAAATCTTCCCCGGCTTCGCCGCCGCCGAGGTGCTCTACGCCGAGGATGGCCACGTGCGCGGCATCGCCACGGGCAACATGGGCATAGGCAAGGACGGCGAGCCCACGGACAACTTCCAATTGGGCATGGAGCTGCTGGGCAAATACACGGTCTTTGCCGAGGGCTCGCGCGGCCACCTGGGCAAGCAGCTCATAGAGCGCTTCTCGCTGGGCGCCGGCAAGAACCCGCAAAGCTACGGCATAGGCCTGAAAGAGCTGTGGGAAGTGCCCGCAGCCAATCACAAGCCCGGCCTGGTGGTGCACACCGCGGGCTGGCCGCTGCAGCCCGACACCTACGGCGGCTCCTTCATCTACCACGCGGCCGACAACAGAATAGCCATCGGCTTCGTGGTCGGCCTGGACTACCAGAACCCCTGGCTGTCGCCCTTCGAGGAATTCCAGCGCTTCAAGACGCACCCGGAAGTGCGCAAGCACCTGGAGGGCGGGCGGCGGCTGTCCTACGGCGCGCGCGCCATCACCGCGGGCGGGCTGTTGTCGCTGCCCAAGACCGTGTTCCCCGGCGGCGCGCTGGTGGGCTGCGACGCGGGTTTCCTGAACGCCAGCCGCATCAAGGGCAGCCATGCGGCGATCAAGACCGGCATGCTGTGCGCCGAAAGCGCCTTCGAGGCGCTGCAGGCGGGCAGGAGCGGCGACGAGCTGGCGGCCTACCCCGAAGCCTTCGAGAAGAGCTGGCTGTTCACCGAGCTGCAGCAGGCCAAGAACTTCAAGCAGTGGTTCAAGAAGGGCCGCTCCACCGCCACGCTCATGACCGGCGTGGAGCAGTGGCTGCTGCCCAAGCTGGGCATGAAGAACCCGCCCTGGACCCTGCAGCGCAAGCTGCCCGACCACGTCAACCTGCGCCCGGCAGCCGACTTCCAGAAGATCGAGTACCCCAAGCCGGACGGCAAGCTGACCTTCGACCGGCTCTCCTCGGTGTTCGTGAGCAACACCAACCACGAGGAGAACCAGCCCGCGCACCTCACGCTCAAGGACGCGACGGTGCCCGTGCGCATCAACCTGCCGAAGTTCGCCGGGCCGGAAAGCCGCTACTGCCCCGCGGGCGTGTACGAATTCGTGGCGGCCGAGGGCGGCGGCGAGCGCTTGCAGATCAACGCCCAGAACTGCGTGCACTGCAAGACCTGCGACATCAAGGACCCGACGCAGAACATCGTCTGGGTCACGCCCGAAGGGGGCGGCGGGCCCAACTACGTGGGCATGTGACGAGCACGTGAGCGTGGCAGCCGCCGCGCTCCGGCCACCGGGGGCGGTTGTCGCAAGACGCCAGCCCCTTTGTCTTTTTGCGACAGCCCCGGCCGCGGCGCGGGGGCACGCTGATACACTTCGGCCCGCCAGGAGAGAGCCCCTTGAACGTGGGGCCGCCGAAGGCGCAGGGGTTCAATTTGGCCCCGAACGCTCAGGCAAAAGGACTGGCAAGCGCTCCGTCACCGGAGCGACACCTCACTGGAGAGAGACTGCGCCCGCTACGGGGCTTGCAGTCCACCGAAGGGGCAAGCGCAGTGGCATCCTCGAAACAAGGGGCCCTCGCCAATCTCTCAGGTAAAGCGGACAGCGGGGGCAACCAGCACCACCCTCACCGGTGGAAGCCCGCCCTTGGGAGACCTGCCATGACCGCTCCGACCGCCGCCACGCCCGCCGACGCCTCGTCCACCCCCGCCCTGCAGCGCACGCCGCTGCACGCGCTGCACCTGGAGCTGGGCGCGCGCATGGTGCCCTTCGCCGGCTACGAGATGCCGGTGAGCTACCCGGCGGGCATCCTGGCCGAGCACCGGCATTGCCGCGAGGCGGCGGCGCTCTTCGACGTCTCGCACATGGGCCAAGTGCGGCTGGTGGGCGACGACGCGGCGCTGGCGCTGGAATCGCTGGTGCCCGTGGACGTGCTGGACCTGCCCGTGGGCCGCCAGCGCTACGGCTTCTTCACCAACACGGCCGGCGGCATCCTGGACGACCTGATGGTCGCGCGCCGCCCCAGTGACCTGTTCATGGTCATCAACGCCAGCCGCAAGGACCACGACCTGCAGCTCATGCGCACGCAGATCGGCCACCGCTGCCAGGTCATCTCCATGCCCGAGCGTGCGCTGCTGGCGCTGCAAGGTCCGCTGGCCGTGCAGGCCCTGGCCAAGCTGGACGCGGGCGTGGCGGCGCTGACCTTCATGGGTACGGGCACGTTCACGCTGGCGGGCGCCGAATGTTTCATTAGCCGCAGCGGTTACACGGGTGAGGACGGTTTCGAAATCTCCGTGCCGGCCGAAGCCGCCGAGGCGCTGGCCAAGGCGCTGCTGGCCATGCAGGAAGTGAAACCCGCCGGCCTGGGCGCGCGCGACACGCTGCGCCTGGAAGCGGGCCTGTGCCTCTACGGCCACGACATCGACGAGGACACCACTCCCGTCGAAGCCGCCCTCACCTGGGCCATCCAGAAGGTGCGCCGCGCGGGTGGCGCGCGGGCCGGCGGCTACCCCGGCAGCGCGGCCATCGAGGCGCAGCTTGCCAACGGCGCGCCGCGCAAGCGCGTGGGCCTGCTGGGCCTGGAACGCGCCCCGGTGCGCGAGGGCGCGCCCGTGCTCAACGCCCAGGGCGAGCGCGTGGGCAAGGTCACCAGCGGCACGCTGTCGCCGCAGCTCGGCAAGCCCATCGCCATGGCCTATGTGGACAAGGCCTGCGCCGTGCCGGACGCCGAGATCTCGGCCGAAGTGCGCCTGAAGCCGCAGCCCATGCGCGTGGTGGCCATGCCCTTCACGCCGCACCGCTACCACCGCGGCTGACACGCCCGTCCTCCCCACGCGCCGGCCACCGAGGACGTTCCAGGCCAGCCGGCGCGTACCGCCTTTCACCGTTTCGTTTTTCAACCCGGCGCCCAACAGTGCGCCGCCCCGTCCAGGAGAGTCGCCCATGACCACCAAGTACACGCCCGACCACGAGTGGATCAACATCGAGGACCACGATGCCGCCGTGGTGGGCATCACGCACCACGCGCAGGACGCGCTGGGCGACGTGGTGTTCGTCGATCTGCCTGAAGTCGGCAAGACCTTCGCCAAGGGCGACGTCGCGGGCGTGGTGGAGTCCGTCAAGGCCGCCGCCGACATCTACATGCCCGTGAGCGGCGAGATCGTCGAGGTCAACGAGGAGCTGCGCAACCAGCCCGACCTGGCCAACTCCGACCCGCTGGGCAACGGCTGGTTCTTCAAGGTGCGCATCACCAACATGGCCGAGTTCGACGACCTGATGGACCCGCCGGCCTACGACGCGCTGCTCAAGGCCGAGTGATCCCCCAGGCCGGCGCTGGCGCCTCACCAGGCGCGCCCCGGCCGCCGCGCGGCAAGCCTCTTGCCGCGCTGAAAACGCAGTTCCCGCGGCGCCCGCCTTTCCTCCCGCGTCCGCATCCCTACCCCTCTTGTGCCCTCCGCGACCATGCCTGCTACCTTCCCTTCGCTGGCCGAGCTCGAAAACACGTCCGAATTCGTTTTCCGCCACATCGGCCCGGAGCCGCATGAACAGGAGCGGATGCTGTCGGTGATCGGCGCCGCTTCGCGCCGCGCGCTGGTCGAGGCCGTGATGCCGCGCAACATCGCCCGCGGCAAGCCCATGGCGCTGCCCGCGCCGGCCACCGAGGCGCAGGCGCTGCTGGAGCTGCGCGACATCGCCTCGCGCAACCGCGTCCTCAAGAGCTTCATCGGCCAGGGCTACCACGGCACGCTCACGCCCACGGTCATCCTGCGCAACGTGCTGGAGAACCCGTCCTGGTACACGGCCTACACGCCCTACCAGGCCGAAATCTCGCAGGGCCGCATGGAGGCGCTGCTGAACTTCCAGACGATGATCACGGACCTCACGGCCCTGGACATCGCCAACTCGTCCATGCTGGACGAGGCCACCGCCGCCGCCGAGGCCATGACGCTGGCCATGCGCGTGGGCAAGAGCAAGAGCACGCGCTGCTTCGTCGCCGACGACGTGCTGCCGCAGACGCTGCAGGTCATGCAGACCCGCGCCCAGCCGCTGGGCATCGAGATCGTCACCGGCCCGGCCGAATCCGCCGGCGAGCACGACTGCTTCGCCGCCCTCTTCCAATACCCCGGCGTCACCGGCCGCGTGCGTGACCTGAAGCCGCTGGCCGACGCCGTGCACGCCCGCGGCGGCCAGGTCATCGTCGCCGCCGACCTGCTGGCGCTGACGCTGCTGAAGGCGCCGGGCGACCTGGGCGCCGACATCGCCGTGGGCAGCACGCAGCGCTTTGGCATGCCCATGGGCTGCGGCGGCCCGCACGCCGCCTACATGGCCACGCGCGACGCGGCCAAGCGCTCCATGCCCGGCCGCCTGGTGGGCGTGAGCGTGGACGCCCAGGGCGCCCCCGCGCTGCGCCTGGCGCTGCAGACGCGCGAGCAGCACATCCGCCGCGAGAAGGCCACCTCCAACATCTGCACCGCGCAGGTGCTGCCCGCCGTGGTGGCGAGCATGTACACCGTCTACCACGGCCCCGAGGGCTTGAAGCGCATCGCGCGCCGCGTGGCGGCCTACACCGGCATCCTGGCCGCGGGCCTCAAGCAACTGGGCTTCGCGCTCGGCAACGAAGAGGCTTTCGACACCCTGCACGTGCTCACGGGCGAGCGCACCGCCGGGCTGCTGGCCGCCGCCGAGGCCGCGGGCATGAACCTGCGCCGCGCCAGCGCCGACTCGCTGGGCATCACGCTGGACGAGACCACCACCCGCGCCGAGCTGCAGGCGCTGTGGAAGGTGTTCGCGGGCGAACAACCCGTGCCCACCTTTGCCGACTTGGAGCGCAGCGCCCCGCTGCTGCCCGCGGCGCTGGCGCGCGAGAGCGCCTTCCTGACGCACCCGGTGTTCAACACCCACCACAGCGAGACCGAAATGCTGCGCTACCTGCGCGGCCTGTCGGACAAGGACCTGGCGCTGGACCGCAGCATGATCCCGCTGGGCTCCTGCACCATGAAGCTCAACGCCACCAGCGAGATGATTCCCATCACCTGGCCGGCCTTCGCCCACGTGCACCCCTTCGCGCCGGCCGACCAGCTCGAAGGCTACAAGCTGCTGGACGAGCAACTGCGCGAGTGGCTGTGCCAGGCCACGGGCTACGCCGGCATCAGCCTGCAGCCCAACGCCGGCTCGCAAGGCGAGTACGCCGGGCTGCTGGCCATCCAGGCCTGGCACGCCTCGCGCGGCCAGAGCCACCGCGACGTCTGCCTGATCCCCGAATCCGCCCACGGCACCAACCCGGCCAGCGCCGGCATGGTCAACATGAAGGTGGTGGTCGTGAAGTGCGACGCCATGGGCAACGTGGACCTGGCCGACCTGCGCGCCAAGTGCGAAGCGAACTCGCAGAAGCTCGCGGCCATCATGATCACCTACCCCTCCACCTACGGCGTCTTCGATCCGCAGGTCAAGGCGCTGTGCGCCCTGGTGCACGAGCACGGCGGCCGGGTGTACGTGGACGGTGCCAACATGAACGCGCTGGTGGGCCTGGCGGCGCCGGGCGAGTTCGGCGGCGACGTGAGCCACCTGAACCTGCACAAGACCTTCTGCATCCCGCACGGCGGCGGCGGCCCGGGCGTGGGCCCGGTGTGCGTGGTGGAAGACCTCGTGCCCTTCCTGCCCGGCAAGCCGGGCGGCGCGGAAGCCGGCAACGGCGTGGGCCCCGTCTCCGCGGCGCCGCTGGGCAACGCGGCGGTGCTGCCCATCAGCTGGATGTACATCCGCATGATGGGCGCCGAGGGCCTGACGGCCGCCACCGAGACGGCCATCCTCTCGGCCAACTACGTGGCCGCTCGCCTGTCGCAGCACTACGACATCCACTTCAGCGGCGGCGTGGATGGCATTAAGGGCGGCGGCGTCGCCCACGAGTGCATCCTGGACCTGCGCCCGCTCAAGGACAGCTCCGGCGTCACCGCCGAGGACGTGGCCAAGCGCCTGATCGACTACGGCTTCCACGCGCCCACGCTGTCCTTCCCCGTGGCCGGCACGCTGATGGTGGAGCCCACCGAGAGCGAGCCGCTGGTGGAGCTGGACCGCTTCTGCGACGCGATGATCGCCATCCGCCAGGAGATCGCGCAGGTCGAGTCCGGCGCCCTGCCGCGCGAGGACAACCCGCTGAAGAACGCCCCGCACACGGCGCAGTCGCTGCTCAAGGCCGAGTGGACGCACGGCTACACCCGCGAGCAGGCCGCCTACCCGGTGGCCGACCTGCGCGGGCGCAAGTACTGGGCGCCGGTGGGCCGCGTGGACAACGTGCACGGCGACCGCAACCTGTTCTGCACCTGCCCGCCCACGGCGTCCTACGAGGACTGAACGGGCGGTGAACCGGGGCGCGCGGCGCACGCGCGCCCCCGACGCGTGAAGGAGTCAAGCCATGGCGGTATCGGTGTTCGACCTCTTTCGCGTCGGCATAGGCCCAAGCAGCTCGCACACGGTGGGGCCCATGCGCGCGGCGCGGCTCTTCACGGAGCGGCTGCGCAAGGAGGGCCAACTGGAGCGCACGGCGCAAGTCCAGTGCGACCTCTACGGGTCGCTCGGCGCCACCGGCAAGGGCCACGGCAGCGACAAGGCCGTGCTGCTGGGCCTGGCCGGCCACGACCCGGAAACGGTGGACGTGGACGCCGTGCCGGCGCTGCTGCAGCGCTTCAAGCACGAGGAACGCTTGCCGCTGGGCGGCAGCCATCCCGTGGCCTTCACTGCCGCGGACCTGCGTTTCCACCGCACCGAAACACTTCCCTTCCACGCCAACGGCATGACGCTGCGGGCGCTGGACGCGGCGGGCGCGACGCTCACGGAGCGCACTTACTACTCGGTGGGCGGCGGCTTCGTCGTCAGCGAGGAAGTGGCGGCCGACGGCAGCCGCCACCGCAGCATCGCGCCGGACACCACGGTGCTTCCTTACCCCTTCCACAGCGGCGCGGAGCTGCTGGCGCTGTGCGCGCGCGAGGGCGTGGGCATCGCCGAGCTGATGCGGCGCAACGAGCGCCATTGGCGCAGCGACGCGGACATTGACGCCGGGCTGCTGCACATCTGGCGCGTGATGCAGGCCTGCGTGGAGCGCGGCTGCCGCACCGAGGGCGTGTTGCCCGGCGGCTTCAAGGTGCGCCGCCGCGCGCCGGAGCTTTACCGGCAGCTCGCCGCGCAGGACGCCGCGGGCGGCAGCGGCGACCCGCTGGCCGTGATCGACTGGGTGAACCTCTTCGCCCTGGCGGTGAACGAGGAGAACGCCGCGGGCGGGCGCGTGGTGACGGCGCCGACCAACGGTGCGGCCGGCATCGTGCCGGCGGTGCTGCATTACTACCGGCGCTTCGTCCCGGGCGCGACGGACGCGGGCGTGGTGGACCTCCTGCTCACGGCCGGGGCCATCGGCATGCTCTACAAGGAAAACGCCAGCATCTCCGGCGCCGAGGTCGGCTGCCAGGGAGAAGTCGGCGTGGCCTGTTCCATGGCCGCCGCGGGCTTGTGCGCAGTGACGGGCGGCAGCCCGGCGCAGGTGGAGAACGCGGCGGAGATCGCCATGGAGCACCACTTGGGCCTGACCTGCGACCCGGTGGGCGGGCTGGTGCAGATCCCGTGCATCGAGCGCAACGCCATCGCCTCGGTGAAGGCCATCAATGCCGCACGCATGGCGCTGCGCGGCGACGGCACACACCACGTCAGCTTGGACAAGGTCATCAAGACCATGCGCGAAACCGGCGCGGACATGCTGACCAAATACAAGGAAACGGCGCGCGGGGGTTTGGCGGTCAATATCGTGGAATGCTGAAGCTATAAAACACCAGCGTTCGGCAATCCATTTCGAATTCAAGCCTGCCGGCCAGCAGGACGCGCGGCCCAAGCTGAAGCCCGCGCGGAAAGCCGGCGGCACAGGCACCTGATCGTTCACCAGGTGTCATGCACGTGGCCGGCGCCGCCGCGCACTCAATGCCGCGGCAGGCGCTGCTCCAGCGCGGCGCGCACCTCGGCGACGTGGTCACCGACGCGGGCAACGAGCTCGCGCAGCTCGTCTTCGCTGCAGCTCAATTCCTGGCTCCAGTAGCGCAGCTCGACCGGGTCCATGGTGTTGACGCGGCCGGGGTCCAGCGGATGGAAACCTTCGGGGGTGTGCGCGGTGTGCATGCTTTGTCTCCTACCCCGGTGCGGGCCGCGATGGCGGCCTGCAGATGCACCGGCTGGAGACCAGCTTCGCGCGGCGCTATGAGGAGCGCCTTGAGCTGGCTCAGGCCGTCGGCCGCTTGCGTGCGGCCAACGGTGACAAGGGGTTAACGCTTCTGGTCAAAGCGGCGGGCGCGGCCGCCGACGCGCCGGTCATGTCCCAGCGGTGCAATGTAGAAAGGCTCGAACTTGCGGCCCTTGTCGGCGCTGTCGGTGCCTTCGAACAGCGGATCAGCAGGCTTGCGATCAGCGGGACGGTGTTGGGCGGCGTGCTTCGTCATGGTTGCTACGTCAATGCGTCCACGAGGACGGTGCAGCAACAACGCAGCAATCTGAGGACCGGATGACAGCCCCATGCAAGTTTTTAAGAAAGCAAGGGTTTCCACCTAGAAACTTGCGTCCACCCCCGCAAACACGCGGCCGGCCGGGGTGCTGACACCCCGGATGCCTGCACTTTTTACTGACCGCCGCGCAGCTTGCCGAGCTGGGCCTGGGTCTCGGCCCACAGCTCCAGTCACCGGGCGCTTGGAGTTGGTCAGGTTGCGACCAGCGCCGCGCCGCCGATGGCGCGCACGTCCAGGCGCAGCCGGCCCACGCCCATGACCACGATTGAATTCGTGCAACTCGCTTGCGCTGAGCGCCTGGAGGCTGAACACTTCAATGAATTGGGACAGCGCTGTCTTCAAGAAATCAAGAAATCAGGTTTCACAACCCGCTCCCCGGACAGAAACCTGTCCACCTCGGCGCCGATAATTTGGACACGGTGCATGAATCGTGCTCGCAACTTCGGATAGCGCTATCCCGAAAGATGCGCGACTATAACAAAGCCCAGGGGTAAACACCGACATGAACAAGCTCAGACGCCGCGCCACGGGCCGCATCACGCTGGACGAGGTGTCCGCCGCCGCGGGCGTGAGCCCCATCACCGCCTCGCGTGCGCTGCGTGGCCAGCGCAGCGTGGACCCGGCGCTGGTGGAGCGGGTGCGCGAGGCGGCCGAGCGCTTGGGGTACGTGCCCGACCCCGCGGCACGGGCGCTGGCCTCCGCGCGCAGCTCGCAGGTGGTGGTGCTGGTGCCCATGCTGAGCAATGCCCTCTTCGTGGACCTGCTGGAAGCCGTGCACGCCACGCTGCTGCCCGCGGGCTACCAGACGCTCATCGGCATGACGCACTACGACCCCGCCGAGGAGGAACAGTTGCTGCGCGGCTACATGGCGCACCGCCCGGCCGGTCTGCTGCTCACGGGCTTCGACC
The DNA here is from genome assembly GCF_034427735.1 of Azohydromonas lata. Taxonomy (NCBI): domain Bacteria; kingdom Pseudomonadati; phylum Pseudomonadota; class Betaproteobacteria; order Burkholderiales; family Sphaerotilaceae; genus Azohydromonas; species Azohydromonas lata. The sequence continues at coordinate 107,973 of NZ_JAXOJX010000010.1, read as the reverse complement.
GCACGGAGGGCAGCCGCAAGCTGATCGAGGCCAGCGGCGTGCCCTGCGTGCACATGATGGAAACGGCCGAGGCGCCGGGCGTGTTCAGCGTGGGCTTCTCGCAGGCGGCGGCCGGCTACGCCATGACGCGCCACCTGGTGGAGCGCGGGCGGCGGCGCGTGATGTTCCTGGCCGCGCAACTGGACCCGCGCACGCTGCAGCGGCTGCAGGGCTACCGCGACGCGCTGCGCGGCGCGGGGCTGTACGACGAAGCGCTGGAGTTGCTGGATCCGCGCCGCTCCTCCATGGCGCTGGGGGCGGCGCTTTTCGAGCGGGCACTGGGCGAGCACGGCGACGCCGATGCCCTCTTCTGCTGCAACGACGACCTGGCCCAAGGCGCGCTGCTGGCCGCGCTGCGCCTGGGTGTGTCCGTGCCGCAACGCGTGGCCGTGGCCGGCTTCAATGACTTGGCCGGCAGCGACCAGATGCTGCCGCCGCTGACCACCGTGCACACGCCGCGCGTGGAGATCGGCCAGCAGGCCGCGGCCATGCTGCTGCGCCTCATGCAGGGCCAGGAGGTGCCGCGCGCCGCGGTGGACGTGGGCTGCACGCTGGTGGTCCGCGGCAGCACCTGAAAGCGCGGTGTAACGGGCACGGGCGGCCTGCGCAGGAATGCGGTTACGTCCGCCGTCACGACTGGAAAACCTGGGTTGTTGGCAACGGCCGGGCCCTTTATGTTGCGGGCTCCCTGTTGCCCAAGGGTCCAAGCCAGGCCCAACCCGGTCCGCGCCAGGCGCGGCCGAAGGAGTGAACCACGTGTCGACTTCCCCGCAACGCTCCCCGTCTCAACGCAGTCCACGCTCGGCCGTGGCCCAGGCCGCCGACGCCACCATCCGCCAGGCCCGCGCCCCGCATGCCGCGTTGGGTGTGCCGGTGCTCGACCGCCCGGCTTCGGCCAACGAGCCCCATGCCGCCGGCACCGGCGCGGCCACCACGCTGGACGAGGTGATCAACGGCTGGGGCGAGAGCACCATGCGCGAACAGTTGCGGTGGCACTTTTCGACGCTCCATGCGGTGCTCAGCGGCGCGCAGCAGTTGGGCCAGGCGCAGGCCGAGCTCAGCCGGCAGATCCAACAGCGCCTGGAGCAACTGGAAGGCCAGTTGCACAACGCCCGCAACCTCAACGAGCTGGCCACGGTGCAGGCCGCCCTGGCGCATGCGGACTTCGACGCCGTGATGCGCTTTTGCCACCGCCTCACCGAGCTGGGCACCCATCAACTGCTGCAGGTCTGGCAGGCCACCGGCAACGGCCTGGTGCGGCTGCAAAGCGCGTGCTGGGAATCGGCGCTGAACTGGTGCCGGCTGCAGACCTACTTCGGCGGCGACTCCGACATGTTCCAGGCCGAGGTGGAGCACGTGCTCAGCCCAATGGCCGCCAGCCCGCTGGTGTGGCCCGCGCAGGAGGCCGCGCGGCAGGCGGCGCAAATGGCCAGCCAAATGGCCAACCAAATGACCAGCCAGATGTCAGGCAGCCCCTGGGGTGACTGGTTCAACTGGTCCGGCCGCTTCGCCGACGCCAGCCGCTCGCTGCTCAACGGCGGCCAGCCCAAGCCGCACTGACGCGGCGGCGGATTCGTCCTCCCAATGAAAAACCGGCCCTGCGGCCGGTTTTTTTCTTGGGGGGCTGGTCGGAGGCGGCGGCCGGGGCCTCAGCGCGGTGCGGCGGCCGGGATGGGCGCAATGGGCAGCACCACGTCGCCGCACTGCGCGCGGTGGCGCAGCACGTGGTCCATGACCACCAGCGCCAGCAGCGCCTCGGCAATGGGCGTGGCGCGTATGCCGACGCAGGGGTCGTGGCGGCCGAAGGTCTGCACCGTGGAGGGGTTGCCGGCGCGGTCTATGGACGCGCGCGGCGTGCGTATGGAGCTGGTGGGCTTGATGGCGATGGAGACCACGAGGTCCTGCCCCGTGCTCACGCCGCCCAACACGCCGCCGGCGTGGTTGCTGAGGAAGCCCTCGGGGGTGAGTTCGTCGCCATGCTCGGAACCGCGCTGCGCGACGCTGGCGAAACCGTCGCCGATCTCCACACCCTTGACGGCGTTGAGGCCCATCATGGCGTGGGCGATGTCGGCATCGAGCCGGTCGTACAGCGGCTCGCCCAGGCCCGCGGGCACGCCCTGCGCGATGACGCTGATGCGCGCGCCTATGGAGTCGCCGTCGCGGCGAAGCTGGTCCATCTGCTCTTCGAGCTGCGCGACGATGCTGGCGTTGGGCGCGAAGAAGGGGTTGTTGGGGATGTGCTCGAAGCCCTCGAACGGGATGTCGGTGGCACCCAGCGCCGACATCCAGCCGATGAAGCGCATGCCGTACTTCTGCTGCAGCCACTTCTTGGCCACGGCGCCGGCGGCAACCGTGGGTGCGGTCAGCCGCGCCGAGGAGCGGCCGCCGCCGCGCGGGTCGCGCACGCCGTACTTGCGCCAGTAGCTGTAGTCAGCGTGGCCGGGGCGGAAGGTGTCGAGCAGGTTGCCGTAGTCCTTGCTGCGCTGGTCGGTGTTGCGTATGAGCAGGCAGATGGGCGCACCGGTGGTCTGGCCCTCGTACAGGCCGGAGAGGATTTCGACGGCGTCCGGCTCGTTGCGCTGGGTGACGTGGCGTGAGGTGCCGGGGCGGCGGCGGTCGAGCTCGGCCTGGATGTCGGCCTCGCTGAGTGCCAGGCCGGGCGGGCAGCCATCGATCACGCAGCCGATGGCCGGGCCATGGCTTTCGCCGAAGTTCGTGACGCGGAAGAGTTCGCCAAGGGTGCTGCCGGACATGCTGGTGCGCTGCTGCGAAAAGAGAGCCAAAGAAAAAGGGCCCGCTCGCGCGGACCCTGCATTGTGACAGCCGGGCCGATGGAATCAGGCTGCAGGCTGCTGCGGCGCGGCTTCGGCCACGCCCTCTTCCTCGGCCGGCCAGTCGCGGATGTAGGCCTTGAGCATGCGGTTTTCGAAGTCCTGGCTGTCCACCACGGCCTTGGCCACGTCGTAGAAGGAGATCACGCCCATGAGGGTGCGGTGGTCCAGGATGGGCATGTAGCGGGCGTGGCGCTGCAGCATCATGCGGCGCACTTCGTCTATGGGCGTGGCGGGCGTGCAGGTCAGCGGGCAGTCGTCCATCACGCTGCGCACGGTGGCGTCTTCGAGCTTGCCCTTGGTGCGCACCACGGCCTGGATGGCCTCGCGGAAGGTCAGCATGCCCACGACATCGCCATAGCTCATCACCACCAGCGAGCCGATGTCGTGCTCGGCCATGGTTTGCAGCGCCTGCGCCAGGGTGGCGTCAGGCGAGACGGTGAAGAGGGCATTGCCCTTGACGCGAAGGATGTCGCTGACCTTCATGAATATCCCCAAATAGCAAAGAAAAAACAGACTGTGGACAACATATCACAGGCCATCGCGCAATCCCTTATGTGCCGTCACGCTGGTCGCAGCGCGCGCAACATCTCACTTACCAGGGCAGACAGGTCGTAGCGCGGGCGCCAGCCCCAGTCGGCGCGGGCGGCCGAGTCGTCAATGGACGCGGGCCAGCCCTCGGCAATGGACTGCCGGAAGTCCGGCTCGCAGCGCAGCGTGAAGCCGGGCAGGTGGCGCGCGATCTCGTCGGCGATGTCGCGCGGCGTGAAGCTCATGCCGGCCAGGTTGTAGGCGCGCCGCTCGCGAATGCTGGAGGCCGGTGCGGCCATGAGCTCCAGCGTCGCGCGCAGGGCGTCGGCCATGTACATCATGGGCAGCGCCTGGTCCTCGCGCAGGAAGCAGATGTAGTGCTTGTCGGCCAGGGCGGCATGGAAGATTTCCACGGCGTAGTCGGTGGTGCCGCCGCCGGGCGGTGTTTTCCAACTGATGAGGCCGGGAAAGCGCAGGCAACGCACGTCCACGCCATGGCGGCGGTGGTACCACGCGCACCAGCCCTCCCCGGCCAGCTTGGAGATGCCGTAGACGGTGTCCGGCTCCATGACCGTGTGCTGCGGCGTGAGGTGCTTGGGGGTGGAGGCGCCGAAGGCGGCGATGGAGCTGGGCCAGAACACGCGCTGCAGCGGCAGCGTGCGCGCCAACTCCAGCACGTTGAGCAGGCTTTTCATGTTGAGGTCCCAGGCCCAGGTCGGGTGCTGCTCGCCGCGCGCCGAAAGCGCCGCGGCCAGCAGGTAGACCTGCGTGACGCCATGGCGGCGCGCCACCTCGGCCAGCGCAGCGGCATCGGTGACGTCCAGCACCTCGTGCGCCACGCCGTGGACGCGGCCGGCGGGCGCGAGGTCGGACGACACCACCGCCTGCCGCCCATGGGCCTGCACGAGCGCCTCGACCAGCTCGCTGCCTATCTGCCCGTTGGCGCCTATGACGAGAACTTTCATGGCTGCGCTCATGCCACCAGCCCAAGCTCGCGTCCGGCCTGCCGGAAGGCCGCGACGGCCTGCTCCAAGTCGGCGCGCTCGTGCGCGGCGCTGAGCTGCACGCGTATGCGCGCCTGTCCCTGCGGCACCACGGGGTGGAAGAAGCCGACCACGTACACGCCCAGCTCCAGCATGCGCGCGGCCAGCGCCTGTGCCTTGGGTGCGTCGTAGACCATGATGGGGACGATGGGGTGGCTGCCCGGCTTGAGGTCGAAGCGGCAGCGCGCCATGGCCTCGCGGAACCAGCGCGCGTTGTCCATGAGCTTTTCGCGCGGCCCGCCGCCCTGCTCCAGCAGCTCCAGCACGGCCAGCGACGCGCCCACGATGGCCGGGGCGAGCGAGTTGGAGAACAGGTAGGGGCGCGAACGCTGCCGCAGCAGCTCGACGACCTCGCGGCGGCCGCTGGTGAAACCGCCCGACGCCCCGCCCAGCGCCTTGCCCAGGGTGCCGGTGATCAGGTCCACCCGCGCCACGCCGTCCACCAGCAGCCCGCGCAACTCGTGCGTGCCGCGGCCGCTTGGGCCGACGAAGCCGGTGGCGTGGCTGTCGTCCACGCCCAGCAGTGCGCCATGGGCATCGCACAGCTCGCGCATGCGGTGGAGCTGCGCGACGCTGCCGTCCATCGAGAACACGCCGTCGGTGAAGGCGAGCACGAAGCGGGCGCCGTCCTCGCGCGCCTGGCGCAGGCAGCGCTCCAGGTCGGCCATGTCGTCGTGCGCGTAGCGGTAGCGGCGCGCCTTGCACAGGCGTATGCCGTCTATGACGGAGGCGTGGTTGAGGGCGTCGCTGACGATGGCGTCCTCTTGCGTGAACAGCGGCTCGAACAGCCCGCCGTTGGCGTCGAAGGCCGCCGCGTAGAGGATGGTGTCTTCCATGCCCAGGAAGCGCGACAGCCGCGCCTCCAGCGTCTTGTGCTGGTCTTGCGTGCCGCAGATGAAGCGCACCGAGCTCATGCCGTAGCCGTGCGTGTCCATGGCCTGCTGCGCGGCGCGGACGACGGCCGGGTGGGCGCTCAAGCCCAGGTAGTTGTTGGCGCAGAAGTTGAGCACTTCGCGCCCGTCGGCCAGGCGCACGCGCGGCCCCTGCGCGCCGGCAATCACCCGCTCCTGCTTGAACAAGCCCGCGCTTTGCAAGCCTTGCAGCTCGCGGGCGATGAAGGCATTGAATTCCTCGCTGGCGTTCATGGACTGCGCTCCTTCGCGGCCGCGGTGGCCGCGCATCGCGCACACCGTAATCGCTTGGCGGCTGGCGCGCAGCAGAGGAAGCGCGAGCCGCGTTGCCGCGGCGCGGGCGTTCAGCGCAGCAGCTCTTCCAGCGACATCGCTTCCACGCCGGCGTGCATCCTGAAAGCCTGCGCCTCGGTACAGGGCTCCAGCAGCAGCCGGTCGATGAGCGGCGCGGCCGGCGTGCGGCCGGGGTCGCACAACAGCACCATGCGCTGCGCGCCGCCCTCCTCCAGGCGGCCTATCCAATCCAGTTCCGCCAGCGTGTCGAGCACCGGCTCCAGGCGCAGCGGGTCCACGCCCAGCGCCTGCGCCAGCGCCGGCTGCGAGCGCCCGGGATGGCCTTCGCGTTGGGCAGCCACCAACTCGCGCAGCAGGCCCAGCGCCAGCGCAAAGGGCTGGCCGACGCCGCTGGGCAGCCGTGCCGTGCGCTGCGCGAGGCTTTGCGCGCTGGCGGCGATCACGGCCCCGATCAGGACGATGGACCAGCCGGCATAGACCCAGACCAGCAGGATGGGCACGGTGGCAAAGGCACCGTAGACGGCCGAGAAGGTCGGCACCTTGCTGAAGTACCAGCCGATGAGGTCCTTGGCCAGCTCAAAGCCGAGCGCGACGAACAGCCCCCCGGCAAAGGCATGCCGCCAGCGCACCAGGGTATTGGGCACGTAATGGAACAGCGCGGCCATGGCCGTGACCAGCAGGCCGAACTCCACGGCGTTGAGCAGCAGGCTCACGCCCCACGGGGGCGCGTGCACCCAGCCTTGAGAGGCGGACAGCGCGTAGGACGTGACGGACAGGCTCACGCCCAGCACCAGCGGCCCAAGTGTGATGGCGGCCCAATAGACCAGCACGCGCTGGCCGATTGGGCGCGGGCGGCGCACGGCCCAAATGGCATTGAGCGCGCGGTCTATGGTGAGCATGGTCGTGATGGCCGTGACACCCAGCAGCACCAGGCCCACGCCGCTCAGGCGCCGGGCCTTCATGGCGAACTGCGTGAGCTGCGACAACACTTGGCGCGAGATCGTCTCCGGCACCAAGGCCTGCAAGAAATACTTTTCCACGGCAGCCTGGAAGGCACCGAACACGGGAAAGGCCGAGAACAGCGCGAAGGCCATGGTCGTCAGCGGCACCAGCGCCAGCAGCGTGGTGAAGGTGAGGCTGCTGGCGGTCAGGCTGAGCTTGTCTTCGCGAAAGCGCTGCCGCAAGGTCAGGAAAGTGTCGCGCCACGGCCAATGCAGCAGCGTTTGCCACGCCGCCAGGCACCGGCCGCGCCAGCGGGCGGAGGGGTGTTTCATCAACACTATGATGCCAAACATGTCGATTGAATCTGACTTCAACACGTTGCCACCCGTGGTGCGCAACACGCGCAACCTGGCCGTGGCCTGCCTGCTCGGCCTCATCGCGCTGGGCCTGGCCTGGGAGCTGTGGCTCGCGCCCACGGGTCGCGGCACGCTGGCACTCAAAGTGCTGCCGCTGACCATTCCCCTGGCCGGACTGCTCAAGCGGCGCATGTACACCTACCGCTGGGTGAGCCTGCTGGTGTGGATCTATTTCGCGGAAGGCGTGGTGCGCGCCACCAGCGAGCCGCCTCCGGGCGCGTGGCTGGCGCTGATCGAGGTCTTGCTGTGCCTGCTGTTGTTCATCTCGTGCGCCGTCCACGTGCGTTGGCGCCTGAAGAACGCTCCCGCCACTGAAGGAAAGTCGTCATGAGCGTGGAATTTCTGGATGCCCTGCGCGCTGCCCTGGGCGCGGACCACGTGCTGTGCGAGGGCGACCTTTCAGCTTATGAGCAAGACTGGCGCAAGCGCGCGCGCGGCAAGGCGCTGGCCGTGGCCCGCCCGGCCGACACGGCCCAGGTCGCCACCGTGCTGCGCCTGTGCGCCCAACATGGCGTGACGGTGGTTCCCCAGGGCGGCAACACCGGCCTGGTGGTGGGCAGCGTGCCCGACGCCACCGGCCGCCAATTGCTGCTGAGCCTGCGCCGCATGCACCGCGTGCGCTTGCTGGACACGGCCAATCTCACGATGACGGTGGACGCCGGCTGCGTGCTGCAGGCGGTGCAGGAGGCCGCCGCGGCGCAAGGCCTGCTGTTCCCGCTGAGCCTGGCTGCCGAGGGCAGCGCCACCATTGGCGGCAACCTTGCCACCAATGCCGGCGGCACGCAGGTGCTGCGCTACGGCAATGCGCGCGAGCTGTGCCTTGGGCTGGAAGTGGTCACGGCGCAAGGCGACATCTGGGACGGCCTCAGCGGCCTGCGCAAGGACAACACGGGCTACGACCTGCGCGACCTGTTCATCGGCAGCGAGGGCACCTTGGGCGTCATCACCGCTGCCACGGTGAAGCTGTTTCCGCAGCCCGCCGCACGCACCACGGCCATGGCCTCCTGCGCCTCCATGGAGCTGGCGGTGGCGCTGCTCAAGTCAGCCCGCCACAAGCTGGGCGCGGGCCTCACGGGCTTCGAGGTGATGGGCCGCTTCGCGCTGGACCTGGTGGCGCGCCACTTCCCCGAGTTGCCGCGACCCCTGCCCGGCGCCGCCTGGACGGTGCTGCTGGAGCAAAGCGACGAGGAAAGCGAGGCGCACGCGCAGGAGCGCTTCGAGGCCCTGCTGGCCGCCGCGCTGGAGGACGGGCTGATCGAGGACGCCGCCGTGGCGCAAAACCAGTCGCAGTCCAAGGCGATGTGGCATGTGCGCGAGTCCATTTCGCTGGCGCAGGCGCAGGAGGGCTTGAACATCAAGCACGACATCTCGCTGCCCGTCTCCAGCATCCCCGCCTTCTGCACGCAGGCCGACGCGGCGCTGCAGTCGGCCTACCCTGGCGTGCGCATCGTCAACTTCGGCCATTTGGGCGACGGCAACCTTCACTACAACGTGCAGGTGCCGCAAGGCGGCGACGGGGCAGCCTTCCTGCGCGACCACGAGCCGGGCGTGAACAAGGTCGTGTTCGACGCCGTGCAGGCCTTCGACGGCAGTTTTTCCGCCGAGCACGGCATAGGCTCGCTCAAACGCGAGGAGATGGAGCAACGCAAATCGCCCACCGCGCTGGCCTTGATGAAAGCGATCAAGCAGGCACTCGACCCCCAAGGCCTGCTCAACCCGGGCCGCGTGCTCTGAGCGGCAACGGCCCCAAAAACACCAAACCCGGCCAAGAGCCGGGTTTGCAATTGGAGCCCGCCCCTTGGGCCACGCCGCCGATTACTGCAGCGGCTCCTTGAGCGCCTTGGGGATGGGCAGCGGCAGCACGTCAATGCCCTCCTCGGCCAGCTCCGCAGCCTGGTCGGCGCTGGCTTGGCCGCGGATGCCGCGGTTGGGCGCGTCGCCGTAGTGCATGCGGCGGGCCTCGTCAGCGAAGCGCTCGCCCACGTCCTCGGTATTGGCCATGACGTGGCGAACGGCTTGCACCCACAAGGCCTGGAGTTGCTTGGCTTCCGGCGTGAGCGCCGGGCTTTCCGCCGGCGGCTTGGGCTGCTGCGGTGCGGGCTCGCGCGCGTTGGAGAGGTTGAGCCGCGGCGCGCTGGGCAGCCGGCTCACCTGCTTGCTGCCGCACAGCGGGCATTCCACCAGGCCGCGCTCGTGCTGGCTGGCGAAATCGTCTTCCGAACCAAACCAGCCTTCAAAGCCATGGCTGTGTTCGCAGCGCAGATCAAGCACCTTCATGCGCGGAATTATCGTCGTCGGACAGCTTGGGAGCGGGTTGCCAGTCCAGTGACCACAACTTTTGCCGCAACTTGTTGAGCCAGAGCAGGCCAATAAGCGTCTTGGCGTCGCTCAGCTCGCCGCGGGCGGCCAGGGCATCGAGCTCGTCCTCGGTCATCAAAACGACGTCGAGATGCTCGCCGTGGTCCAGGGACGCGTCGCCCTCGTGCAGGCCGCGGGCAAAGAAAAGGTGGATGACTTCGTCGGAATACGCGGCGGCGTTGTGTATGGGGCCGGCGTAGGCCCATTCGTCGGCGCAGTAGCCGGTTTCCTCGGTGAGCTCGCGCACGGCGGTGTGCAGCGGCGGCTCGCCCGGGTCGATCTTGCCGGCCGGGAATTCCAGGATCACTCGCTGCAGCGGGTAGCGGAACTGGCGCTCCAACACCAGGCGCCCGTCGTCCAGGATGGGCACCACCACGGAGGCGCCGGGATGGCAGATGTATTCGCGACCCGTTTCGTGCCCGCCGGGCAGCCGCACCTGGTCGCGCTGAACCTTCAGGAAGTTGCCCTCGAACACCCGCTCCGAATGGAGCCGGTGTTCGCGCAGGTGATCGTCTTCAGCCATGGTGATGCCGCCTCAGGTAACGCCAGACGAAGCCCGGGAAAGCCAGCGTCAGGAACAGGCAGCCCAGCGCGGCGTAGAACTCCCAGCCCTGCGGGTAGATCTGGCCGATGCGGGCCTCCAGCAGGCGGCCCAGCCCAAGCGTGAGCAGCGCCAGGAGCAACAGCTCCAGCAAGCGCCACCCAAAGGCCTTGGGAGCACGCCGCGGCCCCACCAGGAACAGCCGCTCGGTGAGGAACGGCAGGTTGGCGCTGACCACGGCGGCCAGCAGCACCAGACCTACTTCGGCGCCGTGGCTCATGACAGCCTCAAGCTCAGGTGGCCAGTGCCTTGACGATGGCGTCGCGGCACAGGCCCATCAAACCGCTGGGCAGCAGGCCCAGGGCCAGCACGGCGGCGCCGTTGATGGCCAACAAGGCGCGGGCACCGGCGGGGCCGACGATCTGCACGCTCTCGGTGGGCTCGTCGAAGTACATGACCTTGACGACGCGCAGGTAGTAGAAGGCGCCGATCAGCGACAGCACCACCGCCACCACGGCCAGCGTGATGTAGGCCGGGTCGTTGGTCGTGATCAGCGACTGCAGCACGGCCAGCTTGGCGTAGAAGCCCACCGTCGGCGGGATGCCGGCCAGCGAGAACATGACGATCAGCATGACGCCGGCCATCCAGGGGCTGCGCTTGCCCAGGCCCGCGAGGTCCTTGATCTCCTCGGCTTCGAAGCCCTGGCGTGCCAGCAGCATGATGAGGCCGAAGCTCGCCAGCGTGGTGAGCACGTAGGTGATCAGGTAGAACAGCGCGGAGCTGTAGCCGTTGGCCGCGGAGACGGTGTTGCCACCGACGACCGTGGGCGTCAGGCCCAGCAGCATGAAGCCCAGTTGCGCGATGGTCGAATAGGCCAGCAGGCGCTTCAGATTGGTCTGCGCGATGGCGGCCAGGTTGCCGATCACCAGCGAGGCCACGGCCAGGACGATCAGCATCTGCTGCCAGTCGCGGGCCAGGCCGTTCATGCCTTCGTGCAGCAGCCGGATGGTGATGCCGAAGGCCGCCAGCTTGGGCGCGCCGGCGATGAGCAGCGTCACGGCCGTCGGAGCGCCCTGGTACACGTCAGGCACCCACATGTGGAAGGGCACCACGCCGAGCTTGAACGCCAGGCCGGCGACGATGAACACCAGGCCGAAGGTCAGCACGTCGCGGTTGGCGCGGCCCGCCTGGATGACGTCGAAGACACCGCCGATTTCCAGCGTGCCGGTGGCGCCGTACATCATGGACATGCCGTACAGCAGGAAGCCGCTGGCCAGCGCGCCCAGGACGAAGTACTTCATGGCCGCCTCGGTGGAGACGGCATGGTCACGCCGCAGCGCCACGAGGGCGTACAGCGACAGCGTCATCAGCTCCAGGCCCAGGTACACCACCAGGAAGTTGTTGGCCGAGAGCATGACCAGCACGCCCAGCAGCGACAGCATGGACAGCGAGAAGAACTCGCCCTTGAGCATTTCGCGCGCGCCGATGTAGGGCTGCGCGTAGGCCAGAGTGGCCATCAGCGTCAGCGTGGCGCACACGGCCAGCAGCCGGCCCATGGGGTCGGCCACGACCATCTGCTGCATGCCGTACATGCTGGTGAGCCCGGTCTTGAGCTCCTCGGCATGCATCATGGCCTGGAGCTGGTCGACCTGGATGAAGGCCACCACCGCCAGCGACAGTTGCGCCAGCCAGAAGGTCGGACGGCGTTGTTCGTCCTTGACGAACAGGTCCGCCAGCGCGACCACGCAGGCCATCACCAGCAGCACGATTTCGGGCTGGACGACCAGCCAGTTCATCGGATTCATGTAGTAAGACTCCCCGTGCGGCTCAGTTCGGCTTGGCGGCGGTTTCCACCTTGACGGCTTCCGCGGCGACGGCGGCTTCCAGCTTGGTGGTGTCGGCGGCAGCGGCGGCAGCTTCCAGCTTGGAGGCGCTGACGTGCGTCAGCAGCCCGTTCACGGACACGTGCATGGTGTCGGTGAAGGGCTTGGGATACAGGCCCATCCACAGCGTGGCGGCAGCCAGCACCGCCAGCATGCTGAACTCGCGCAGGTTGATGTCGGTGAGCGTGCGCACGTTGTCGTTGGTCACGTCGCCGAAGTAGACGCGCTTGAACATCCACAGCGTGTAGGCGGCACCCGAGATCAGCGCGGTGGCGGCCAGCATGCCCAGCCAGAAGTTGGCCTTGACCGTGCCCAGGATCACCATCCACTCGCCCACGAAGCCGCCGGTGCCCGGCAGGCCGCAGTTGGCCATGGAGAACAGCAGCGCGAAGGCGGCGAACTTGGGCATGGTGTTGACCACGCCACCGTAGGCCGAGATCTCACGCGAGTGCACGCGGTCGTACAGCACGCCGATGGAGAGGAACATGGCGCCGGAGACGAAGCCGTGGCTGATCATCTGCACCAGGCCGCCGGAGACGCCCAGCTCGTTGAAGATGAAGAAGCCCAGGGTCACGAAGCCCATGTGCGCGATGGACGAGTAGGCCACCAGCTTCTTCATGTCGTTCTGCACCAGGGCCACCAGGCCGATGTAGATGACGGCCGTGAGGCTCAGGGCGATGATCACCCAGGCGTACTCGCGGGCCGCATCCGGCGCGATGGGCATGGAGAAGCGCAGGAAGCCGTAGGCGCCGAGCTTCAGCATGATCGCGGCCAGGACGACGGAGCCGCCGGTGGGCGCTTCCACGTGCGCGTCAGGCAGCCAGGTGTGCACCGGCCACATCGGCACCTTCACCGAGAAGGCGGCGAAGAAGGCAAAGAACAGCAGCGTCTGCGCCGTGATGGGCAGGGGCAGCTTGTGCCAGTCCAGGATGTTGAAGCTGCCGCCGCTCTTGTAGTACAGGTAGATCAGCGCCACCAGCATCAGCAGCGAGCCGGCCAGCGTGTACAGGAAGAACTTGAAGGCCGCGTACACCCGGCGCGGGCCGCCCCACACGCCGATGATGATGTACATCGGGATCAGCGTGGCTTCGAAGAAGACGTAGAACAGCAGGCCGTCCAGCGCCGAGAACACGCCGATCATCAGGCCGGAGAGGATCAGGAACGCGCCCATGTACTGGTTCACGCGCTCGGTGATCACTTCCCAGCCCGCGATCACGACGATCACGGTGATGAAGGCCGTCAGCGGGACGAACCACAGCGAGATGCCGTCCACGCCCAGGTGGTAGAACACATTGAAGCGTTCGATCCAGGGTGCGCGCTCGACGAACTGCATCGCGGCGGTGGCCGCGTCGAAGTGGGCAAGCAGCGGCAGCGTCACCAGGAAGCCCGCTATGGAGCCCAGCAGTGCCAGCCAGCGAACCGTGTTCGCCTGCTCATCCCGTCCCAAAGCCAACAACACGGCGCCGACCACGACCGGCAGCCAGATGGCAACACTCAACAATCCCATCGTTATTCTCCGCCCCGCTTATCAACGGCCGAACAGGCCAGTCAGCTGGGGCCACAGCTGCCACGTCATCAGCCCGAACACACCCAGGATCATGACCAGCGCATACCAGTAGAGGTAGCCGGTCTGCACCAAGCGCACGAGGCCCGCAATGCCACCGACAGCCTTGGCCGAGCCGTTGATGATGGCGCCGTCGATGATGGCCTGGTCGCCAGCCTTCCACAGGCCCTTGCCCAGCAGGCGAGCGCCGGCGGCGATCACGTGCTCGTTGAAGGCGTCCATGTAGTACTTGTTGTCCAGGATGCGGTAGATCGGACCGGCGGCGCGCTTGATGGCGGCCGGGATCGCGGGCGCAACCATGTAAAACACGTAGGCGGTCACCACACCGGCCAGGGCCAGGATGAAGGGCAGCGAGGTCAGCGCGTGCGAGGCCATGCCCATGGCGCTGTGGAACTCGTGAGCCAGCTCTTCCATCGCCGGGTGCTTTTCCAGGTCGATGAAGATGGCGTCCTTGAAGAAGTCGCCATAGAGCAGCGGCTCGATCGTCAGGTAGCCGATGATCACCGACGGGATGGCCAGCAGCAGCAGCGGCAGCGTCACGACCAGCGGCGACTCGTGCGGCTTCTGGCCCGGGGCCAGGCCATGGTGGTGGTCGTCGTGGTGGTCGGGCTCTTCGTCGCTGTGGTGGTCACCGTGGTGGTGCTGGCCAAAGCGCTCCTTGCCGTGGAAGACCAGGAAGTACATCCGGAAGGAATAGAAGGCGGTCACGAACACGCCGGCGATAACGGCGAAGTAGGCGAAGCCGGCACCGGGCAGGCTGGAGGCGTGGACGGCCTCGATGATGCTGTCCTTGGAGTAGAAGCCCGAGAACAGCGGCGTGCCGATCAGCGCCAGGGAACCCAGCAGCGAGGTGATCCAGGTGATGGGCATGTACTTGCGCAGGCCGCCCATGTTGCGGATGTCCTGGTCATGGTGCATGCCCATGATCACGGAGCCCGCGCCCAGGAACAGCAGCGCCTTGAAGAACGCGTGCGTCATCAGGTGGAACACGGCCACCGAGTAGGCGGAAGCGCCCAGCGCCACGGTCATGTAGCCCAGCTGCGACAGCGTCGAGTACGCCACCACGCGCTTGATGTCGTTCTGGATGATGCCCAGGAAACCCATGAACAGCGCCGTGATCGCACCGATGACCATCACGAAGTTCAGCGCGGTGTCCGACAGCTCGAACAGCGGCGACATGCGCGTGACCATGAAGATGCCAGCCGTCACCATGGTGGCGGCGTGGATCAGCGCGGAGATGGGCGTGGGGCCTTCCATGGAGTCAGGCAGCCACACGTGCAGCGGGAACTGCGCGCTCTTGCCCATCGCGCCGATGAACAGGCAGATGCAGGCCACCGTCAGCAGGTTCCAGCTCTCGTGCACAGGCAGCGCCATGCCGGCCAGCTTCTCGCTCTGCTCGAACACCTCGCCGTAGTTCAGCGAGCCGGTGAAGGCCACCAGCAGGCCGATGCCCAGGATGAAGCCGAAGTCACCCACGCGGTTGACCAGGAAGGCCTTCATGTTGGCGAAGATCGCCGTGGGCTTGGTGTACCAGAAGCCGATCAGCAGGTAGCTCACCAGGCCCACCGCTTCCCAGCCGAAGAACAGCTGCAGGAAGTTGTTGCTCATGACCAGCATGAGCATGGAGAAGGTGAACAGCGAGATGTACGAGAAGAAGCGCTGGTAGCCCGGGTCCTCGTGCATGTAGCCGATGGTGTAGATGTGCACCATCAGCGACACGAAGGTCACCACGCACATCATCATCGCGGTCAGGCCATCGATGAGGAAGCCGACTTCCATCTTCAGATCACCGAGCGTCATCCACTCGTAGATCGTCTCGTTGAAGCGCGCGCCGGCGATGACGTCGCGCAGCACCATCGCGGAGATGATGAAGGAGATCAGCACCCCGAGGATGGTGATCAGGTGCGCGCCGCGGCGGCCAACGGCACGCCCGGCCAGGCCGGCCACGATGGAGCCCACCAGCGGTGCCAGGGGCACGGCCAGCAGCAGGTTCTTGGACAGTTCTGCAGACATTTGTTATGGCCTTCCCGCGTCAACCCTTGAGCGTGTCAAGCTCTTCCACCGCGATCGTCGCGCGGTTGCGGAACAGCACCACGAGGATCGCCAGGCCGATGGCCGACTCGGCGGCCGCCACCGTCAGGATGAAGAACACGAACACCTGGCCCGCCATGTCGCCCAGGAAGTGCGAGAAGGCGACGAAATTCAGGTTGACGGCCAGGAGCATCAGCTCGATGGCCATCAGCAGCACGATCAGATTGCGGCGGTTGAGGAAGATGCCGATCACCGACAGCGCGAACAGGATCGCGCCCAGCGACAGGTAATGCCCCAGCGTGATGGAACCGAGATTCATGCCTTGCCCTCCTCCGCGGCGTTCTTGTTCTGCACCACCGGCTGCATCTGCACGATGCGCAGGCGGTCGCCCTTCTTCACACGCACTTGCTCAGACGGATTGAGGTAGCGCGAATCCTTGCGGCGGCGCAGCGTCAGCGCGATGGCGGCGACGATGGCCACCAGCAGCAGCACGGCTGCGATCTGCAACGGGTACAGGTAGTTCGTGTAGATCGCGATGCCCAGCAGCTTGGTGTTGCCCATCTCGGCCAGCTTGGGGTCCAGCGCAGGCGCATCGGGCACGTTGAAGCCGCTGGTGAGCACCAGCGCCATTTCCAGCGCGATGAGCGCGCCCACCAGGCCGGCAATCGGGAAGTGCTTCCAGAAGTTGTGGCGGAAGGCATCGGTGTTGATGTCGAGCATCATCACCACGAAGAGGAACAGCACCATGACGGCGCCGACGTACACCAGCACCAGCGTGATGGCGAGGAACTCGGCCTTGAGCAGCATCCACACGCACGAGGCGCTGAAGAAGGCCAGCACCAGGTAGAGCGCGGAATGCACCGTACTGCGCGCCGTGATGACGGCAAAGGACGCCAGCAGCAGCACCGCGGCGAAGAGGTAGAACAGAGCGATCGTGGTCATGTCGTAGGACGCTTGAGACACGCGGGCACGCGGCCGCCTTCACGCATGCGCGGGGCATGCGGTTACAGCGGGCCGCGCAGGCCGTCAGCGGTAGCGGGCGTCGGCCTCCTTGTTGGCTGCGATCTCGCGCTCGTAGCGGTCACCGACCGCCAGCAGCATGTCCTTCGTGTAGTAAAGGTCGCCGCGCTTTTCGCCGTGGTACTCGAGGATGTGCGTCTCGACGATGGAGTCCACCGGGCAGCTTTCCTCACAGAAGCCGCAGAAGATGCACTTGGTCAGGTCGATGTCGTAGCGCGTGGTGCGGCGGCTGCCGTCCTCGCGAACGTCCGACTCGATGGTGATGGCCATGGCCGGGCACACCGCCTCGCACAACTTGCAGGCGATGCAGCGCTCTTCGCCGTTCTCGTAGCGGCGCAGGGCGTGCAGGCCGCGGAAGCGCGGGCTCAGCGGCGTCTTTTCCTCGGGGAACTGGACCGTGATGGTCTTGGAGAGGAAGTGGCGCCCGGTCAGCGCCATGCCCTTGAACAGCTCAAGCAGCAGGAAGCTAGAAAAGAAATCCTTGAGGGCAGACATGGCTCAGTTCCAGATGTTCCAGGGCGACTGGATCCACAGACCCACCACCAGCAGCCACACGAGGGTGACCGGGATGAAGATCTTCCAGCCCAGACGCATGATCTGGTCGTAACGGAAGCGGGGGAACGTGGCGCGGACCCACAGGAACATCGTCACCACGACGAAGACCTTGGCGGCCAGCCAGATCCAGCCCGGGATCCAGTTGAAGAAGACGCTGTCGATCGGGGACAGCCAGCCGCCGAGGAACAGGATCACGGCCAGCGTGGAGACCAGGATCATGTTGGCGTACTCGGCCAGGAAGAACATGGCGAAGCTCATGCCCGAGTACTCGATCATGTGACCGGCCACGATCTCGGACTCGCCTTCCACCACGTCGAACGGATGGCGGTTGGTCTCGGCCAGGCCGGAGATGAAGTACACGACGAAGATGGGCAGCAGCGGCAGCCAGTTCCACGACAGGAAGCTCAGGCCCATCTCGGCGAAGCGCCCACGGCCCTGCGACAGGACGACCTCGGTCATGTTCAGGCTGCCGGCCACCATGAGCACCACCACGAGGCAGAAGCCCATGGCGATCTCGTAGCTCACCATCTGGGCCGAAGCGCGCAGCGCGCCCAGGAAGGCGTACTTCGAGTTCGAGGCCCAGCCGGCGATGATCACGCCGTACACCTCCAGCGAGGTGATGGCCATCAGGAACAGCAGGCCGGCGTTGACGTTGGCCAGGGCCACGTCAGGACCGAAGGGCACCACGGCCCAAGCGGCCAGGGCCGGCATGATGGTCATGACGGGGCCCAGGAAGAACAGGCCCTTGTTGGCAGCGGTCGGCCGGATGATCTCCTTGAACATCAGCTTGACCGCGTCGGCGATGGGCGTGAGCAGGCCGAAGGGGCCGACCCGGTTGGGGCCCGGACGGATCTGCGACCAGCCGATGGCCTTGCGCTCCCACAGCGTCAGGTAGGCCACGCAGCCCATGAGCGGCGCCACGACCGCGACGATCTTGATCAGCGACCACAGCACCAGCCACAAGGTTGGTGGCACGTTCGCGCTGCCGAATTGGTAGAGGGAATCAATCATCGCTTGGCCATCCTCAGAGCTTCTGCACGGTGATGGCGCCAAACATGGCGCCCAACGTGGCGGTATCCGGGTGCGCGGCGCTCACGCGCACGGCATTGGGGGCCAGCGTCGAATCCTCACGGGCCGGCAGCTCGGCGCTGGCGGAGCCCTGGCTCACGCGCACGCGCTGGCCATCGGCCAAGCCCAAGGCTTGCCACAGCGCGGTGGGCAGGCCCACGGCGGGCGGACGGGCGTCGGCCGTGAGCTGCAGCGGGCCGGAGCGGCGCACCAGCATGTCCGTGCCGTACACGGGCACGTCGGCGATGCGCTCGTACAGGCCCGGCGTGGCGGCGGCGATGGCGGCCGGCAGTTGCGCGGCGCTGCGGTTGGAGAGCTTGGCGGCGATGCCGCTGCCGTCGCCCAGCGCCTCGGCGCGAACCTCTTCAGCGCTTTCCTGGTTGAAGCCGTCCAGGCCCAACAGGTTGCCCAGCACGCGCAGCACCTTCCAGGCCGGACGGGTCTCGCCCACGGGCTTGACCACGCCGAAGAAGCTCTGCAGGCGGCCTTCGGCGTTGACGAAGCTGCCGGCGGTCTCGGCGAACGGCGCGATGGGCAGCATCACGTCGGCGTTGGGGATGGCGGCGTCCTTGAACGCGGTCAGTGCCACGACCAGGCCGGAACCCTGGAGGGCGGCGGCGGCCGCGGCGGCGTCGGCGGCGTCCCACACCGGCTCGGTGTTGAGCAGCAGCAGCGCCTTCATGGGTTGCGACAGCATCTGGCCGGCGTTGAGGCCGCCCTGCTTGGGCAGCGCGCCGACGAGCTGGGCGCCCACGGTGTTGGCCGCTTCGGTCAGGTAGCCGACCTTGGCGCCGGTGTGCTCGGCGATCCAGTTGGCCAGCTTCAGCAGCGTCGAGGCTTGCGGATGCTGCGCGGCGGCATTGCCCAGCAGCACGGCCTTGTTCTGGCCGGACAGCAGCGACTCGGCCACGGCGCGGGCCGCGTCAGTGGGCTCGGCCTTGACGGGCGCGGCCACGCCGGCGCTGGCGGCCACGGCGGCGGCCACTTCAGCCAGAGACTGCACCCAGGCGCTCGGAGCGGCGGTGATCTGGTGGGCCAGCGGCAGCAGCCAGTCGTTCTTCAGCGCATGCAGGCTGCTGACCTGGGCGCCGTGGCGCGCGGCCTGGCGCAGGCGCTGCGCGAACAGCGGGTGGTCCTTGCGCAGGAAGGAGCCGATGACGAAGGCGCGGTCCAGCGTCGAGAGCTCGGCGATGGGCATGCCCAGCCAGCGGGCCGTGCCCGGCGCATCGACGTTGGCGAAGTCGGCGTGGCGGGTGCGGTAGTCGATGTTGTCGCTGCCGAAGCCGCGCACCAGCTTGGCCAGCAGGTGCAGCTCTTCCACCGTGCTGTGGGCGGAGCCGATGGCGCCGATGCCCTGGGCACCGAACTCGCCCTTGACCTGCTTGAGGCCGTTGGCCACGAACTCCAGCGCCGTGGTCCAGTCCACCGTCTGCCACTGGCCGCCCTGCTTGATCATCGGGGCGGTTAGGCGGGAGGTGCTGTTGAGCGCGTCGTAGCTGAAGCGGTCGCGGTCAGCCAGCCAGCATTCGTTGACGGCCTCGTTCTCCAGCGGCAGCACGCGCTTGACCTGGTTGGCCTTGACCTGAACGATCAGGTTGGCGCCGGTGCTGTCGTGCGGGCTCACGCTCTTGCGGCGCGAGAGCTCCCAGGTACGGGCGCTGTAGCGGAAAGGCTTGCTGGTGAGGGCGCCGACCGGGCAGAGGTCGATCATGTTGCCCGACAGTTCGGAGTCCACCGTCTGGCCGACGAAGGTGGTGATCTCGGCGTGCTCGCCGCGGTGCAGCATGCCCAGCTCCATCACGCCGGCCACTTCCTGGCCAAAGCGCACGCAGCGGGTGCAGTGGATGCAGCGGGTCATCTCCTCCATGGAGATCAGCGGGCCCACGTCCTTGTGGAACACCACGCGCTTTTCCTCGGTGTAACGCGAGGAAGAGCCGCCGTAGCCCACGGCCAGATCCTGCAGCTGGCACTCGCCGCCCTGGTCGCAGATGGGGCAGTCCAGCGGGTGGTTGATGAGGAGAAACTCCATCACCGACTGCTGGGCCTTGACCGCCTTGTCGCTCTTGGTGCGCACGATCATGCCCTGCGTCACCGGCGTGGCGCAGGCGGGCAGCGGCTTGGGAGCCTTCTCAACTTCCACCAGGCACATGCGGCAGTTGGCCGCGATGGACAGTTTCTTGTGGTAGCAGAAGTGCGGGATGTAGGTGCCGGCAGCCTCGGCCGCATGCATCACCATGCTGCCTTCGGCAACGCTCACCTTCTTGCCGTCGAGTTCGATTTCAACCATGGCTTTGTTGGGTGAAGGCGCTACCGCGCGCAAGGACGTGGACCGCCCCGATGCAATGCACCTTCACCTTTTGCAGTTGTGTCTCAGGCTCCGCCGACGAGGCAGCGCTTGTTTTCGACGTGGTACGCGAACTCGTCGCGGAAATGCTTGAGCATCGCGCGCACCGGCATCGCCGCAGCGTCGCCCAGCGCGCAAATGGTTCGGCCCTGGATGTTGTCGGCCACCGAGTTCAGCAGGTCCAGGTCTTCCATGCGACCCTTGCCATGCTCGATGCGATCCACCATGCGCCACAGCCAGCCCGTGCCTTCGCGGCAGGGCGTGCACTGGCCGCAGCTTTCGTGCTGGTAGAAGTACGACAGGCGCAGCAGGCTCTTGACCATGCAGCGGCTGTCGTCCATCACGATGACGGCGCCCGAGCCCAGCATGGAGCCGGCCTTGGCGATGGAGTCATAGTCCAGCGTGCAGTCCATCATGATGTGGGCCGGCAACACGGGAGACGAAGAACCACCCGGGATCACCGCCTTGAGCTTGCGGCCCTTGGTGACGCCGCCGGCCATTTCCAGCAGCGTCGCGAAGGGCGTGCCCATCGGAATCTCGAAGTTGCCCGGCTCGTTCACGTCGCCGACCACCGAGAAGATCTTGGTGCCGCCGTTGTTGGGCTTGCCGACCTCGAGGTAGGCCTGGCCGCCGTTGCGGATGATCCAGGGCACCGCGCCGAAGGTCTCGGTGTTGTTGATCGTCGTGGGCTTGCCGTACAGGCCGAAGCTGGCCGGGAACGGCGGCTTGAAGCGCGGCTGGCCCTTCTTGCCTTCGATGGACTCGATCAGCGCCGTCTCTTCGCCGCAGATGTAGGCGCCGAAGCCGTGGTGCGCGTGCAGCTGGAAGCTGAAACCGCTGCCCATGACCTTGTCGCCGAGGTAGCCGGCGGCACGGGCCTCTTCCAGGGCGGCCTCGAAGCGCTCATAGACTTCGAAGATTTCGCCGTGGATGTAGTTGTAGCCCGTGTTGATGCCCATCGCGTAGGCAGCGATGGCCATGCCTTCGATGACGATGTGCGGGTTGTAGTTGAGGATGTCCCGGTCCTTGCACGTGCCCGGTTCGCCCTCGTCCGAGTTGCACACCAGGTACTTGGCGCCCGGGAAGGCGCGCGGCATGAAGCTCCACTTCAGGCCGGTGGGGAAGCCCGCGCCGCCGCGGCCACGCAGGCCCGACGCCTTGACCTCGGCGATGACCTGCTCCGGCGTCATGCCGGAGCCGCCGTCCAGGCCCAGAATCTTCTTCAGCGCCTGGTAGCCGCCGCGCGACTCGTAGTCCTTGAGACGCCAGTTGCTGCCATCGAGGCCAGCGTAGATCTGGGGCTGGATGTGGCGGCCGTGGAAGCAGGTCTCGCGGCCGGTTGCCTGGAATTTCGAGAGGTCGAGCATGCGGTTCACCCTTGCGCCTTGAGCGTGTCGACCAGCTCGTCCAGGCGCTCGTTGCTCATGAAGCTCAGCATCTGGCGGTCGTTGACCAGCATCACGGGGGCATCGGCGCAGGCGCCCAGGCACTCGCACTTCTGGACGGTGATGAGGCCGTCGGCCGTCGTGCCGCCCTCTTCCACGCCCAGCTTGCTGCAGAGGTGCTCGAGCGCGCCCTGGCCGTTGCGCAGCTGGCAAGGCAGGTTGGTGCAGACGTTGAGCTTGTACTTGCCCAGCTTGCGCTGGTTGTACATGTTGTAGAAGGTCGTGACCTCGTGCACCGCGATGGCGGGCATGGCCAGGTAGTCGGCGATGGCGGCCTCAGCCTCGCGCGACACGTAGCCCTGCTCCTGCTGCACGATGGACAGGCAGGCCATGACGGCCGACTGCTGTTGGCCGGCGGGATACTTGGCCACCTCGCGCGCGAAACGCTCCAGCGTGGAGGGGCCGAAGAAGGCTTGCGAACTCATCGATCGATCTCGCCGAAAACAATGTCCATGGTGCCGATCACGGCCACGGCGTCCGCGATCATGTGGCCACGCGCCATCTCGTCCAGGGCCGAGAGGTGCACGAAGCCGGGGGCGCGGATCTTCATGCGGTAGGGCTTGTTGGCGCCGTCGCTGATGAAGTAGATGCCGAACTCACCCTTGGGATGCTCAACGCCGGCATACACCTCGCCCTCGGGCGCGTGGAAGCCTTCGGTGAAGAGCTTGAAGTGGTGGATCAGCTCTTCCATGTTGGACTTCATGTCCACGCGCGGAGGCGGCGCCACCTTGTGGTTGTCGGTGATGACCGGGCCGGGGTTGGCCTTGAGCCACTTCACGCACTGCTGGATGATCTTGTTGGCCTCGCGCATTTCCTGCACGCGCACCAGATAACGGTCGTAGGTGTCGCCGTTGGTGCCCAGCGGAACGTCGAAGTCCATGCGGTCATAGACGTCGTAGGGCTGCTGCTTGCGCAGGTCCCACGCGATGCCGGAGCCACGCAGCATGGGGCCGGTGAAGCCCATGTTCAGCGCGCGTTCCGGGCTGACCACGCCAATACCCACGGTACGCTGCTTCCAGATGCGGTTGTCGGTCAGCAGCGTCTCGTAGTCGTCGACGTTCTTGGGGAAGCGGTTGCAGAAGTCCTCGATGAAATCCAGCATCGAGCCCTGGCGGTTCTCGTTGAGCTTGGAGATCGCCTTGGCGTTGCGGATCTTGGACGGCTTGTACTGCGGCATGCTGTCCGGCAGGTCGCGGTAGACGCCGCCCGGACGGAAGTAGGCCGCGTGCATGCGCGCGCCCGACACCGCCTCGTACATGTCGAAGATGTCCTCACGCTCGCGGAAGCAGTAGATGAGGATGTTCATCGCGCCGCAGTCCAGCCCGTGGCAGCCCAGCCACAGCAGGTGGTTCAGCAGGCGGGTGAGCTCGGCGAACATCACGCGGATGTACTGCGCGCGCAGCGGCACCTCGATGCCCAACAGCTTCTCCACCGCGAGGCAGTAAGCGTGCTCGTTGGACATCATCGAGACGTAGTCCAGGCGGTCCATGTAGGGCAGCGACTGGATGTAGGTCTTGGTCTCGGCCAGCTTTTCGGTGGCGCGGTGCAGCAGACCGATATGGGGATCGGCGCGCTGGATCACTTCGCCGTCGAGCTCCAGCACCAGGCGCAGCACGCCGTGCGCGGCCGGGTGCTGCGGGCCGAAGTTCAGGGTGTAGTTCTTGATCTCTGCCATGGCGCGTTGTTCAGTGCAGGCCGCCGTAGTTTTCTTCCCGGATGATCCGCGGCGTGATCTCGCGCGGCTCGATCGTCACGGGCTGGTAGATGACGCGCTTGGTCTCGGTGTCGTAGCGCATCTCCACGTGGCCGGAGATGGGGAAGTCCTTGCGGAACGGGTGGCCGATGAAGCCGTAGTCGGTAAGCAGGCGGCGCAGGTCGATGTGGCCGTCGAAGACGATGCCGTAGAGGTCGAAGGCCTCGCGCTCGAACCAGTTGGCCGCGCTCCAGATCTCGGTGACCGAGGCCACGATGGGCAGGTCGTCTTCCGGTGCGAACACCTTGACGCGCAGCCGCCAGTTCAGGCTCACGGACATCAGGTGCACCACCACGCAGAAGCGCAGCCCATCCCAGGGCTGGTCCTTGTACGCCGAGTAGTCCACGCCGCAGAGGTCGATGAGCTGCTCGAACTTCAGCCGCGCATCGTCGCGCAGCAGGCGCATCGCGTCGGCATAGTCGGCCGCCGGGATGGTGATGGTGATTTCGCCGCGGTCGCGCTTGAAGGCCTTGATCCGGCCACCCAGCGCAGCTTCCAGCGCCGACTGCAGGTTGTCGAGAGAAGTGGTCATGCGGTTATTGCCAGCCGGGGAGCGTTCAGCGCGCGATGGTGTTCTCGCGCCGGATCTTGGCCTGCAGTTGCAGGATGCCGTAGAGCAGCGCCTCTGCCGTGGGCGGACAGCCCGGCACGTAGACGTCCACCGGCACGATGCGGTCGCAACCACGCACCACGGCATAGCTGTAGTGGTAGTAGCCGCCGCCGTTGGCGCAGGTGCCCATCGACAGCACCCAGCGCGGCTCGGCCATCTGGTCGTACACCTTACGCAGCGCCGGCGCCATCTTGTTGCACAGCGTGCCCGCTACGATCATCAGATCGCTCTGGCGCGGGCTGGGACGGAACAGCATGCCGAAGCGGTCGATGTCGTAGCGGGCGGCGCCCGCGTGCATCATCTCCACCGCACAGCATGCGAGGCCGAAGGTCATGGGCCACAGCGAGCCCGTCTTCGACCAGTTGATCAGCTTGTCCACCGAGGTGGTGACGAAGCCTTCCTTGAGTACGCCTTCGATGCCCATGGGGTCAGTCCGTCAATGTTCGTTTAACGAGTCGAATACCAGGCTCATTCCCAATCCAGGGCGCCTTTTTTCCACTCGTAGATGAAGCCAACCACCAGGATGGTCAAGAACACCATCATGGCCACGAAACCTGACACACCGATTTCGCGCAGCGAGACCGCCCAAGGGAACAAGAAGGCGATCTCCAGGTCGAACAGGATGAAGAGAATGGCCACCAGGTAGTAGCGCACGTCAAACTTCATGCGCGCATCTTCGAAAGCTTCGAAGCCGCACTCGTAGGGTGAGTTCTTTTGCGCGTCAGGCCGGTTGGGTCCCAGCACGAAACCCAGGATCTGGGGAGCGACGCCAACCCCGACGCCAACCAGGATGAACAAAATGACGGGCAGATACTGCTGCAGGTCCATGTGCGTGCTGAGCTCGGTTGGGTGAGTCAAAAAAAATCGACCATAAAAAAGCGCGCCCCAGGCAGCTTGAACTGCCTACCGAGCGCGCCCGCGGGTCCTCTGCCTTTTCCAGGGCGCCTTGCAAGGCGCCGGTTCTGAACCTTGCAGAGAGGTCGAGATTGTTTGGTGCCGACGGCGAGACTCGAACTCGCACAGCTTTCGCCACTACCCCCTCAAGATAGCGTGTCTACCAATTTCACCACGTCGGCCTTGTCAGGCACTGCACGACTTGCTTGAGGAATTGCTTGTCGGCAGCCCTGAATTCTATACCAGCTTTCCCCAATTCGGGGGACAACCCGAAGAAATTTGCCGGCTCGCTCGGTGAGCCAGTGCGCCCGTTTCTTCCCGGACGCAACCAATCCTTCCGGACCAGCCAAGCCTGCGCTGTTGACGCAGGCTCACACCTTACAAGAGGCGCTTTGCAGCCGGCTGACGTGGACGCGCAAAACGCGGCCACGACAGGGGCTCTTTCCAATTACCGGGCCGGAATCGCGTCCGAGGCCGCAGGTGCGGGCACGGCAGGCGCAGCAGCACCCGGGATGGCACCGGGAATGGCCCCCGGGATTTGCGCAGGCGCCGAAGCCGCCGGCGCACTGGCCGCGGGCACGCCCTGATCGAGCACGCTGGTGCCGCTGTTGGCCGCCGGCGTGGGCCGGTAGCTCGACAGGTAAGCCAGCGCAAGCGTGCACACGAAGAACACGGTGGCGCAGGCCGCCGTGGAGCGCGACAGGAAGTTGGCGCTGCCGGTGGCGCCGAAAAGGCTGCCTGAAGCGCCGCTGCCGAAGGAGGCACCCATGTCGGCGCCCTTGCCGTGCTGCACCAGCACCAGGCCGATCATGGCCACGGCCGACACCAGTTGCACCGCCAGGACGATGTTGAACCAGATTTGCATAGATCTCTCGTTGTCTCGGAATGCGCGCGGCGCTCAGCCCGCGGCGCGGCAGATGGCGGCGAAGTCGGCCGCTTTCAGCGCGGCGCCACCGATGAGGCCGCCGTCGATGTCGGGTTGCGCGAAAAGGGTCGCGGCGTTGTCGGCCTTGACGCTGCCGCCATAGAGCAGCCGCATCTCGCCAGCACGCGGCGTGGCAGCCAGCAACTGCGCGCGCAGCAGCGCGTGCACTTCTTGCGCCTGCTCCGGCGTGGCGGTCTTGCCGGTGCCGATGGCCCACACCGGCTCGTAGGCCACGACCATCTCCGACACGCAATGGCCCAGCGTGTGGATCACGGCCGAGAGCTGGCGCTTGACCACGGCGGCGGTCTCGCCGGCCTCGCGCTGCGCCAGCGTCTCACCCACGCACACGATGGGCGTGATGCCATGGGCCAGAGCGATCTTGGCCTTGTCGGCCACGAGCTGGTCGCTCTCGCCATGGTAGGCGCGACGCTCGGAGTGGCCCACGATCACCCAGCGGCAACCGAACTCGCGCAGCATGGCCGCCGACACCTCGCCGGTGTAGGCACCCTGCTCATGCGCCGAGCAGTCCTGTGCACCCCAGCGAATGTCGCTGGCCGCCAGCGTGACGGCGGTTTCGGACAGGAAAGGGAACGGCACGCACACCGCCACGTCGGCGCCGAACGGACGCGCAGCCAGCACGCCCTCCAGCAGCTCGGCGTTGGCCTTGTGGCTGCCGTGCATCTTCCAGTTCCCCACCACCAGCTTGCGTCTAGAAGTCATGATTTCTTGATTCACCAAGTCAGAACGATCTTGCCCACATGCGTGCTCGATTCCATGAGCGCATGCGCCTCGGCCGCCTGCGCGGCGTCGAAAACCTTGTGGATGACGGGCTTCACGCGCCCGGCCTCGATCAGCGGCCAGACTTTGTCGCGCAGCGCCTGGGCCAGTTGCGCCTTGTAGGCCACGGTGCGCGCGCGCAGCGTGGAGCCGGTGATCTGCAGCCGCTTGCGCAGCACCAGTCCGGCATCTATGGCGCTCTTGGTGCCGCCTTGCACGGCGATGATGGCCAGACGGCCGTCGTCAGCCAGGCACTGCAGCTCACGGCCGACGTAGTCGCCCGCCACCATGTCCAGCACCACGTTCACACCGCGGCCGCCGGTGAGGCGCTTGGCCTCCTCGACGAAGTCCTGCGTGCGGTAGTTGATGGCATGGTCGGCGCCCAACGCCACGCAGGCGGCGCACTTGTCGTCGCTGCCTACAGTGACGATGACCTGCGAGCCCAGCGCCTTGGCCAGCAGGATGGCGGTGACGCCAATCCCGCTGGAGCCGCCTTGCACCAGCAGCGTCTCGCCGGGCTGCAACCGCGCGATCTCGAAGACGTTCTGCCACACCGTGAAGAAGGTCTCCGGAAGCGCAGCCGCTTCCACGTCAGACAGCGCCGCCGGCGCGGGCAGCGCCTGCGCGATGGGCGCCACGCACAGCTCGGCATAGCCGCCGCCGGCCACCAGCGCGCACACGCGGTCGCCGAGCTTGAAGCCGGCCGCCGCAAGCTCGGCCGGGTCGCCGCCCACCACCGTGCCGGCCACTTCCAACCCAGGCAGGTCGGAAGCGCCTGGCGGCGCCGGGTAATGGCCCTTGCGCTGCACGACGTCGGGGCGATTGACACCCGACGCGCTCACGCGCACCAGCAATTCACCCGCGGCGGGCACCGGGGCGGGCCGCGTCACCAGACGCAGCACCTCGGGCCCGCCGAACTGGCCGATCTCGACGGCACGCATGGCGTTTACTCGCCCTGGCCTTCGCCCGTCTGGGGCTGCGCCACCACCGGCTGCTGCTCGCCGCCGTTGCCGTTCATGTCGGCACGCGGCTCGCGCGGCTCGCGGCGAGGACGCTCACCGCGGTCACCACGGTCGCCGTAGTCGCGGCGGGGACGGTCGCCGTAGTCGCGGCGGGGACGGTCCTCGTCCGCCGGCATGCCTTCAGGACGCTCGATCAGCGCTTTCATGGACAGCTTGACGCGGCCCTTGTCGTCGGTCTCCAGCACCTTGACCTTGACCACCTGCCCTTCGCTCAGGAAGTCGGTGACCCGCTCCACGCGCTGGTGGGCAATCTGGCTGATGTGCAGCAGGCCGTCCTTGCCGGGCAGCAGGTTCACCAGGGCGCCGAAGTCCAGGATCTTGGTGATCGGACCTTCGTAGATCTTGCCGACTTCGACCTCGGCCGTGATTTCCTGGATGCGCTTCTTGGCGAACTCGGCGCGCTCGGCATCGGTGGAGGCGATGGTGATGGTCCCGTCCTCGGCGATGTCGATCTGCGTGCCGGTTTCCTCGGTCAGCGCGCGGATGGTGGCGCCGCCCTTGCCGATCACGTCGCGGATCTTCTCGGGGTTGATCTTGAGCGTGTACAGGCGCGGGGCGAACTGCGACACGTCCTCACGGGCGCCGCCCACGGCTTCCTGCATCTTGCCCAGGATGTGCAGGCGCGCTTCCTTGGCCTGAGCCAGGGCGACCTGCATGATTTCCTTGGTGATGCCCTGGATCTTGATGTCCATCTGCAGGGCGGTGATGCCGTTGGTCGTGCCGGCCACCTTGAAGTCCATGTCGCCGAGGTGGTCCTCGTCGCCCAGGATGTCGGTCAGCACCGCGAAGCGGTTGCCTTCCTTGATCAGGCCCATGGCGATGCCGGCCACGTGCGCCTTCATCGGCACGCCGGCATCCATCAGGCTCAGGCAGCCGCCGCAGACGGACGCCATGGACGAGGAGCCGTTGGACTCCGTGATCTCGGAGACGACGCGGATGGTGTAGGGGAACTCGTCCTTGCTCGGCAGCGCGGCGACCAGCGCGCGCTTGGCCAGGCGGCCGTGGCCGATCTCGCGGCGCTTGGGGCTGCCCACGCGGCCCGTCTCGCCGGTGGCGAACGGGGGCATGTTGTAGTGCAGCATGAAGCGCTCTTCGAACTCGCCGGCCAGCGCGTCGATGCGCTGCGCGTCGCGCTCGGTGCCCAGCGTGGCGGCCACCAGGGCCTGCGTCTCGCCGCGGGTGAACAGCGCCGAGCCGTGGGTGCGCGGCAGCACGCTGGTGCGGATCTCGATGGGACGCACGGTGCGGGTGTCGCGGCCGTCGATGCGCGGCTCGCCATTGAGGATCTGGCTGCGCACCAGGCGGGCCTCGATGTCAAACAGCAGGCCGTCAACCTTGACGTCGTCAAAAGCCACGCCCTGCTCCTTCAGCACGGCCTTGACGCCGGCATAGGCTTCGCGGGCGGCCTGGGTGCGGGCCTGCTTGGAGCGGATCTGGTAGGCGGCGCGCAGCGGCTCTTCGGCCAGGGCCGTGACCTTGGCGATGAAGTCCTCGTCCTTGGCCGGCGGCTGCCAGCTCCACTCGGCCTTGCCGGCGTCGCGCACCAGCTCGTTGATGGCGGCGATCGCCACCTTGCCCTGCTCGTGGCCGAACACCACGGCGCCCAGCATCACCTCTTCGGTGAGCATGTCGGCCTCGGACTCCACCATCAGCACGGCAGCCTCGGTGCCGGCGACCACGAGATCCATCTGGGTCGTGGCCAGCTGTTCCTTGGTCGGGTTGAGGATGTACTCGCCGTTGGCGTAGCCCACGCGCGCGGCGCCGATGGGGCCGTTGAACGGGATGCCGCTGATGGCCAGCGCGGCGCTGGCGCCGATCAGGGCGGGGATGTCAGCCGGCACTTCCGGGTTCAGCGAGAGCACGTGGATGACCACCTGCACCTCGTTGTAGAAGCCTTCGGGGAACAGCGGGCGGATGGGACGGTCGATGAGGCGGCTGGTGAGCGTTTCCAGCTCGCTGGGACGGCCTTCGCGCTTGAAGAAGCTGCCAGGGATCTTGCCCGCGGCGTAGGTCTTCTCGAGGTAGTCCACCGTCAGCGGGAAGAAGTCCTGGCCCGGCTTGGCATTCTTGGCGGCCACGACGGTGGCCAGCACCACGGTGTCCTCGATGTTGACGATGACGGCGCCGCTGGACTGGCGCGCGATCTCGCCGGTTTCCAGCGTGACGCTGTGTTGACCCCACTGGAACGTCTTGGTGACCTTGTTGAACAGGCTCATTCTTTTCTCCGGATAGTCGGCACGCTTTGGGCGGTGGTGCCAGGGAACCGGGAGCACGTCGAGGACGGGGCGGATGCCATTCCAGCGGGACTGCAGCAAGCCGCAGCCCCCTTGGAATGACACATCAACGCCGGTTTCCTCAGCTCTCCAAAGACAAAGAGCCTGTGCTGCGACCGCAGAACAGGCTCCCGTCAATCATGCAAGGCTTACTTGCGCAGGCCCAGCTTCTGGATCAGGGCGACGTAGCGGTCGGCATCCTTGCTCTTCAGGTAGGACAGCAGGCGCTTGCGCTGGTTGACCATCTTGAGCAGACCGCGACGGCCGTGGTGGTCCTTGGCGTGGGTCTTGAAGTGGGGGGTCAGCTCGTTGATGCGAGCCGTCAGCAGGGCGACCTGGACTTCGGGAGAACCGGTGTCCGCGGGGCCGCGGGCGTTGGCGGCGACGATGTCGGCCGTCTTGATGTCAGCAACTGCCATGAGTGGAGTTTCCTGTGCTGGAAACCGGGGCACGGGCCTGGCTCAGGCCGCCGCGGTTTCCGGGTTACTTGCGGTCGCGGGTGAAACCGACCCGCGCCGTGCTCTTGGGATCTCCGCGCACCCGGTTACAGGCACGCGAAGCCCTCGATTATAGGCCAAGCGCCCAAGTGAGGCGTTGCACGCCCAGCCGAAGGCGTTCCACGTCCTGCGAGGCGAAGCACCAGCGCAGCCACCCTTCCCCTTCGTCGCCGAAAGCGCAGCCCGGCGCCAGGCCCAGGCCGTGGTCAGCCACCAGGCGCTTGGCCAAGGCCAGCGAGTCGTCCTGGCCTTCAATGCGAAAGAAGGCGTACATGCCGCCCTGCGGCGGCGCCAACTCGACACTGGGCAAAGCCCGCAGCCCCTGCACCAGCGTGGCGCACCCGGCCTGGATACGCGCCACCAGCGCGGGCACGAAATCGTCGGCCATGGCCAGCGCCTGCAGCGCGCCGCGCTGGACGAACACCGGTGCGCAGGAGCTGTTGAATTCCAGCAGCTTGCCCGCCGTGGCCAGCGACTGCCCGTGCGCGTCGCGCGGCAGCACCAGCCAGCCCAAGCGCCAGCCGGTCATCAAAAAGCTCTTGGAAAAGCTTTGCGTGACGATGAGCCTGTCCTCAGGCGCCGCGATATCCAGGAAGCTGGGCGCGGCGGCCTGGCCGATCGCTTCATTCGGCCCCTCGCCCCACCACAGCCGCTCGTAAACCTCGTCGGCGACTATCCAAGTGCCGGTGCGGCGGCAGTGATCCAGAAGGGCCTGCTGCTCGACGCGCGACAGCGTCCAGCCCGTGGGGTTGTTGGGCGCGTTGACCAGCAGCGCACGCGTGGCGGGGGTGATGGCGTCCAGCAGCTCCTGCAGGTCCAGCCGCCAGGCGCCCTGGTGCGGATGCAGCGACACGCGCTTCACCCGCGCACCCAGGATTTCCGGCTGCGCGGTGATGTTGGGCCATACCGGGACCACCGCGACGGCCTCGTCGCCGGCGGACAGCAGCAGCTGTGCCGCCACCATGAGGGCGCTCACGCCGGAGCTGGTGACGGCGATGCGCTCCACCTCCACCGGTGCATGCAGCGCCGAGACGTACTGCGCCAGCGCCCTGCGCAGTTCCGGCAGGCCCAGGTTGTGGGCGTAGAAGGTCTCGCCGTGCATGAGCGACGCGGCGGCTGCCTCGCGCACCTCCAGCGGCGTGACCTCGTCGCTTTCGCCGAACCAGAAGGCCAGCACGTCAGGGCGACCCAGGCCGGCATTGGCCACTTCGCGAATGCGGGAGGCGGGCAGCGCCGCCAGCGGAGAGCGGATGAAGTCGTGCATGGCTCTATCGTCCCTATGGACGGCAGTCGATGGAGGAGAACGCTGTACCGGCCAAAGGCGCCGCGGCGCCCTGCCCCTTTGGTCGGCGTGAAAGTCAGGCTTCGGCCAGCGGCCAGCGCGGCTTCACGTCGAAGGCGTAGTCATGCTCGGCCGTGGCCCGGCCGCTTTGCAGCCGCATGGCGCCCGCCAGGGCGATCATGGCGCCGTTGTCGCTGCACAAATGCAGCTCGGGGTAGTGCACGCGCACGCCGGCGCGGCGGCAAAGGGCATTCAAATTGGTGCGCAGCGCACGGTTGGCACCCACGCCGCCGGCCACCACCAGCCGCTTGAGCCCGGTGGCCTTGAGCGCCTTCATGGACTTGCTGCTGAGCACGTCCACGATGGCGGCCTGGGTGCTGGCCGCCAGATCCGCCTTGGGCTGCTCGCACACCTCAGGGCCCAGCTTGCGCAACTGCGTCATCACCGCCGTCTTGAGCCCGGCAAAGGAGAAGTCCAGGTTGCCGCTGTGCAGCAGCGGGCGCGGCAAGGCGAACGCCTCGGGGTTGCCGAACTCGGCGAGCCTGGAAAGCGCCGGCCCGCCCGGGTAGCCCAGGCCCAGCAACTTGGCCGACTTGTCGAAAGCTTCGCCGGCGGCGTCGTCAATCGTTTCGCCGAGCAGCTCGTACTCGCCCACGCCCTGCACGCGCATGAGCTGCGTATGGCCGCCGGAGACCAGCAGCGCCACGAAGGGAAACTCCGGCGGGTCGTCGGAAAGGAAAGGCGACAGCAGATGGCCTTCGAGGTGGTGTATGCCCAGCGTCGGCTTGCCCAGCGCAGCCGCCAGCGCGCAGGCCACGCCCGCGCCGACCAGCAGCGCGCCGGCCAGGCCGGGGCCGCGCGTGTAGGCCACGACGTCCACATCCTCTAGCGCGCAGCCGGCATCCGCGAACACCTGCCGCGCCAGCGGCAGCACGCGGCGGATGTGATCGCGCGAAGCCAGCTCAGGCACCACGCCGCCATAGGCACGGTGCATCTCGATCTGGCTGTGCAGCGCGTGCGCCTTGAGCTTGGGCGCACTGCCGTCGGACGGGATCTGGACGAGGGCCACACCCGTCTCGTCGCAGGAAGATTCGATACCCAGCACATTCATGGTGCGGCAGTGTAGCCAGCGGGCCGTTTGCCTTTGGATACCGATGGCGTGAAGCTTGCAAGCCGTGCGGCCCATGAAATCTCCGCAGGCCTTGCGCATCGTCATCGTCGCGCCGGACTCCATGAACCCCGACCCGTCGGACACCGCCGCCATGGTCGAGGTCGAGCGCTCGCGCAGCCTGCGCATCGGCCTGCTGCAGCACGGCTACAACATCGTTGCGGTGCTGCCCATAGACCCCTTCCTGCCCGACCGGCTGGCGCAGATACAGCCGGACATGATCATCGTGGACGCGGAGAGTCAGGCGCGCGACACGCTGGAGCATGTCGTGATGGCCACGCGCGACGCGCGCCGGCCCATCGTCCTGTTCACCGACGACGAGGACACCTCGCGCGTGGACGACGCCATCGCCGCTGGCGTGACGGCCTACGTCGTGGCCGGGCTGGCGCCGCAGCGCATCAAGTCGGTGCTGGACGTGGCCATGGCACGCTTTCGTCACGAAGAGGAACTGCGCCGCCAGCTCGCCGACGCCCGCAGCCAGCTCGACGAGCGCAAGGTCGTCGAGCGCGCCAAGGGCCTGCTCATGAAGCGCCAGGGCATAGACGAAGCCCAGGCCTATGCCCGGCTGCGCAAGACCGCCATGGACAAGGGCCTGAAGCTCGCCGAAGTAGCGCAGCGCATCATTGACGTGGCCGACTTGCTCGGGTAAGCACCAAAGCAGCGCACACACGCTGTAACAAAAACCCGGCTTGGTGCATGGATCCCACCTCAAGCGGCATTTCCCGGGATCAAGAGCTGGCACAGCGCTTGCGTTAACCCAAGCAGGAGGTCAAAGGCGATCTCCTGACGAATCAAACGGCATTCGACCAAGGTCGGTCGGAGCGCCACAAGGACGACGGCGTCCCCATGCCCCGCAGGTGTCTTCTGCACCGCGGGTCACAGGGACGCCGTTTTTTCATTGCCGGTCGAAAAGCTATTTGCAGGACTCCGAATGGACAAGGACGCGATCAACATGGGACGCCGCACGCTCGTCAAGGCCGCCGCTGCCGGGGCAGCCACCGCCGCCACCGGTGGCTTGATCCCGGGGCTGCAAGCTGCCGTGTACGCCGCCGGCTCGGACAAGCCTGAGAAGGAAGAGGTGCGCATCGGCTTCATCCCGCTGACCGACTGCGCATCCGTCGTCATGGCTTCGGTGCTGGGCTTCGACAAGAAGTACG
The DNA here is from genome assembly GCF_034427735.1 of Azohydromonas lata. Taxonomy (NCBI): domain Bacteria; kingdom Pseudomonadati; phylum Pseudomonadota; class Betaproteobacteria; order Burkholderiales; family Sphaerotilaceae; genus Azohydromonas; species Azohydromonas lata. The sequence continues at coordinate 73,799 of NZ_JAXOJX010000010.1, read as the reverse complement.
GCGTCAAGATCGTCCCGTCCAAGGAGGCTTCCTGGGCCGGCGTGCGCGACAAGCTGGTCAACGGCGAGCTCGATATGGCCCACGTGCTCTACGGCTTGGTCTATGGGGTGCACCTGGGCCTGGGCAGCCCAAAGAAGGACATGGCCGTCCTGATGGCCCTCAACAACAACGGCCAAGCGATTTCGCTGTCCAAGGCGCTGGCCGACAAGGGCGCGGTGGACGGCCCGTCGCTGGCCAAGCTCATGGCCAAGGAAAAGCGCGAGTACACCTTCGCAGGCACCTTCCCCACGGGCACACATGCCATGTGGATGCACTACTGGCTGGCGGCAGCGGGCATCAATCCGCTGTCTGGCGCCAAGCTCATCACGGTGCCGCCGCCGCAGATGGTGGCCAACATGCGCGTGGGCAATATGGACGGCTTTTGCGTGGGCGAACCCTGGAACCACCGCGCCATCATGGACGGCATAGGCATCACGGCCAACACCACGCAGGACATCTGGAAAGACCACCCCGAAAAGGTCCTGGGTACCACGGGCGACTTTGTCAAGAAGTACCCCAATACCGCCCGCGCCGTGATGATGGCCGTGCTGGAAGCCGGCCGCTGGATAGACGCCAGCCTGCAAAACAAAATGAAGATGGCCGAGACCGTGGCCGACAAGTCCTACGTCAACACCAGCGTGGACGCCATCAACCAGCGCATCCTGGGCCGCTACCAGAACGGCCTGGGCAAGACCTGGGACGACCCCAACCACATGAAGTTCTTCAACGACGGCGCGGTGAACTTCCCCTACCTCTCCGACGGCATGTGGTTCCTCACCCAGCACAAGCGCTGGGGCCTGCTCAAGGCGCACCCGGACTACCTGGGCGTGGCCAAGCAGATCAACCAGGTCGACCTGTACCGCGAAGTGGCCTCGGCCATGAAGATCAGCGTGCCCAAGGACGTGATGCGCACCAGCAAGCTCATCGACGGCGTGGTGTGGGACGGCAAGGACCCAGCCAAGTACGCCGACTCTTTCCAGATCAAGGCCTCCGCGGCCTGACCCCCGCCCCATCCCTGACAGGAGCCCAACCATGGTCAGTGCCGTTTTTCATTCCCCGGCCGCCGCGGCAGAGTCCGCGTCGCCCACCAAGCCCGCGCCCGCCGCAACGCCAGCCCCCAAGGCCGCAGCCCCACGCCGCCCGCTCATCGATGTGCGCGCCCTCGCCGCCGCCGTGCTGCCGCCCATGGCCGGCATCGCGCTGCTGGTGGGCATTTGGGCGCTGCTCACCATGAACAGCACCACCTTCCCCTCGCCGGCGGCGACCTGGGACGCCGCGGTACAGCTCTTTGCCGACCCGTTCTACCGCAAGGGCCCCAACGACCAGGGCATCGGCTGGAACATCCTGAACTCGCTGCAGCGCGTGGCCGTGGGCTTCGGCCTGGCGGCGCTGGTGGGCATTCCGCTGGGCTTTCTCATCGGCCGCTTCGCCGTGCTCAACCGCATGATTTCGCCGTTGGTGAGCCTGCTGCGCCCGGTGTCGCCCCTGGCCTGGCTGCCCATCGGCCTGCTGGTGTTCAAGGCCGCCAACCCGGCCGCCATCTGGACCATCTTCATCTGCTCGATCTGGCCCATGGTCATCAACACCGCCGTGGGCGTGCAGCGGGTGCCGCAGGACTACCTCAACGTGGCGCGGGTGCTCAACCTGAGCGAGCTGACGCTGGCGCGCAAGATCCTCTTCCCCGCCGTGCTGCCCTACATGCTCACCGGCGTGCGTCTGTCGGTCGGCACCGCCTGGCTGGTGATCGTGGCCGCGGAGATGCTCACCGGCGGCGTCGGGATCGGCTTCTGGGTCTGGGACGAGTGGAACAACCTCAACGTGCAGCACATCATCATCGCCATCGTCGTCATCGGCGTGGTGGGCCTGCTGCTGGAGCAGGCGCTGGTCACCCTGGCCAAGCGCTTCTCCTTCGACGAGTGATCCGAACACCCGCTCCCACGAGGTCCACCATGCAAAACTTCATCAGCATCGAAGGCGCCGAGATGGTGTTCAACACCAAGAAAGGCCGCTTCCATGCGCTGCAGGGCATCAACCTGCGCATCGCCGAGGGCGAGTTCGTGACGCTCATCGGCCACTCCGGCTGCGGCAAGAGCACGCTGCTCAACCTCATCGCCGGGCTGACGCTGCCCTCCCAGGGCGTGCTGCTGTGCGAGAACCGCGAGATCACCGGCCCGGGCCCCGAGCGGGCCGTGGTGTTCCAGAACCACTCGCTGCTGCCCTGGCTCAGCTGCTTCGACAACGTGCACCTGGGCGTGGAGCGGGTCTTCGGTGCCAAGGAAGGCAAGGCGCAGCTCAAGGAACGCACGCTGGCGGCGCTGGAGCTGGTCGGCATGAGCCACGCCGTCACCAAGCGCCCAAACGAGATCTCCGGCGGCATGAAGCAGCGCGTGGGCATCGCCCGCGCCCTGGCCATGGAGCCCAAGGTGCTGCTGATGGACGAGCCTTTCGGCGCCCTGGACGCGCTGACCCGCGCCAAGCTCCAGGACGAGCTGCTGCGCATCGTGGCGCGCACCAGGAGCACGGTGGTGATGGTCACGCACGACGTGGACGAGGCCGTGCTGCTGTCCGATCGCATCGTGATGCTGACCAACGGTCCGGCCGCCACCATCGGCGAGATCGCCACCGTGGACCTGCCGCGTCCGCGCGACCGCGTCGCGCTGGCCGAGGACTTGAACTACATCCGGCTGCGCAAGCAGGTGCTGGACTTCCTCTACACCCGCCACGGCGAGAAGCGCGCCGCCTGACGGCGCCAGCAGCCCACTGGTCCTGCAGTGGGGCGGCGCGCGCCCGCGGCGCCGCCGTCCTGACCTTCACGCCTGCGTTGCCTCGGCACGCAGGCGTTTTTTTCAGGGGCCACCGACCAGCGGCACAAAACGCGAAGGAGGCCGCAGCCCCCTTCGTGTTTTCGACGCGGCCTCAAGCCGGTGCGTCAGTGCTTCTCGCGGGCGTGGTTGATCGAGTACTTGGGGATCTCGATGGTCACGTCCTGGTCGGACACGATGGCCTGGCAGGACAGGCGCGAGGTGGGCTCCAGCCCCCAGGCACGGTCCAGCAGGTCTTCCTCGGCTTCGTCCATTTCGCCCAGCGAGCTGAAGCCCTCGCGCACCACGACGTGGCAGGTGGTGCAGGCGCAACTGAGCTCGCAGGCGTGCTCGATCTCAATGCCGTTGTCCAGCAGTGCCTCGCAGAGGGAGGTGCCGCGCTCGGCCTTGACGCTGGCGCCTTCGGGACAGTACTCCGGGTGGGGAAGGATGCGGATGACGGGCATGGAGTGGGTTTCCCTTGAGCTTCAGACTTCTTCGATGGTGCGGCCGGTGAGCGCCGACTGGATGCCGCGGTTCATGCGCGCGGCGGCAAAGGCTTCCGTGCCCTTGGCCAGGCGCTCGACGGCGGCGTTGATGACGGTGTGATCCTCGCCCTGGGCCGCTTCGGCGAGCTCGCGCATGAGCACGGCGATGTCGGCGCGTTCGCGCTCGGAGAGCAGGTCCACGTCGGCAGCCAGGGCCGACTGCGTGGCCAGCAGCATGCGCTCGGCGTCCACGCGGGCTTCGCGCAGCGCGCGGGCGCTCATGTCGGCATCGGCCTGCGAGAAGCTCTCCTGCAGCATGCGGGCGATGTCCTCGTCAGCCAGACCGTAGCTGGGTTTCACCTGTACCGCGGCCTCCACGCCCGTGCTTTGTTCGCGCGCGGAGACGTGCAGCAGGCCGTCGGCGTCAACCTCGAAGGTCACGCGTATGCGCGCGGCGCCGGCCACCATGGGCGGGATGCCGCGCAGCTCGAAGCGCGCCAGCGAGCGGCAATCGGAGACCAGCTCGCGCTCGCCCTGCACCACGTGGATGGCCATGGCGGTCTGGCCGTCCTTGAAGGTGGTGAACTCCTGCGCCTTGGCCACGGGAATGGTGGTGTTGCGCTCGATGATGCGCTCCACCAAGCCGCCCATGGTCTCTATGCCCAGCGACAGAGGAATGACGTCGAGCAGCAGGATGTCGTCGGCGCCGGCGTGGCCGGCAAGCTGGTGCGCCTGCACCGCGGCGCCCAGGGCCACCACTTCGTCGGGGTTGAGATTGACCAGCGGTTCGCGCTCGAAGAAGGCGCCCACGGCATGGCGCACCACGGGCATGCGCGTGGAGCCGCCGACCATGACCACGCCTTGCACCTCGTCGCGCGCCACCTTGGCGTCGCGCAGCACGCGGCGCACCGAGGTCAGCGTGCGGTCCACCAGCGGCTTGGTGATCGCCTCGAACTGCGAGCGCGTGACCGGTACCTCGATGAGGCCGTCGGCCAACTCGCAGCGCAGCACGGCCTGCCCGGCGGCGCTGAGCGCTTCCTTGGCCGCGCGGGCGCTGACCAGCAGCGCACGCTTGTCGTGAGCGCTGAAGTCGGCGCCCACGGCCTCGCGGCCGCTTTGCGCCAGGGCCCAGTCAGCCAACAGGGCGTCGAAGTCGTCACCGCCCAGCGCGGCATCGCCGCCGGTGGCCACCACCTCGAACACGCCCTTGGTCAGGCGCAGCAGCGAGATGTCGAAGGTGCCGCCGCCCAGGTCGTAGACGGCGTAGAGGCCCTCGCTGCCGTTGTCCAGGCCGTAGGCCACGGCCGCCGCGGTGGGCTCGTTGATCAGGCGCAGCACGTTGATGCCGGCGAGCTTGGCCGCGTCCTTGGTGGCCTGGCGCTGCGCGTCGTCGAAGTAGGCCGGGACGGTGATGACGGCGCCGAACAGGTCGTCGTTGAACGTGTCCTCGGCGCGAAAGCGCAGCGTGGCCAGGATCTCGGCGGACACCTCCACGGGCGACTTCACCCCCTCGCGCGTGTGCACGGCCACCATGCCGGGCTGGTCCACGAAGCGGTAGGGCAACTTGGCGTGGCCACTCAAGTCAGCCAGCTTGCGGCCCATGAACCGCTTGACGGAGACCACCGTGTTCTCCGGGTCGTCCGCCTGCACGGCCAGGGCCTCGTGGCCGATCTGGCGGCGACCGCCTTCCAGGTAACGCACGGCCGAGGGCAGGATGACGCGGCCCTGCTCGTCCGGCAGACACTCGGCCACCCCATGGCGCACCGCGGCCACCAGCGAGTGCGTGGTGCCCAAGTCGATGCCGACGGCGATGCGCCGCTGGTGCGGGTCCGGCGTCTGGCCGGGTTCGGAGAGCTGAAGCAGTGCCATGAGTATTTGTTCTGGAAAACCTGCGAGGGCCGTTATTGTCCCAGCGCATCCAAGCGGGCCTCGATGTCCTCGCGAAAGCGCGCGACGAACATGAGGGCTCTGACGCGTTGGGCGGCCGTGGCGGCGTCGCCGCGTTCGTCCAGGAGCTGGCGCACCTCGTCCAGCAGCGCCCGCTCGGCGGTGCGCACTTCGTCGTCCAGCGACTCGACTTCGGCGGCGGCGTCCGCCTCCTCCAGCGTCTCGCGCCATTCCATCTGCTGCATCAGGAAGGCCGCGGGCATGGCGGTGTTGTTGTGGGCGTCGATGGGGGCGCCGCGCAGCTCGCAGAGGTAGGCCGCGCGCGTGAGCGGGTCACGCAAGCGCCGGTAAGCCTCGTTCACACGTACCGACCATTGCATGGCCAGGCGCTGGGCGGTGGCGCCTTCGGCGGCGAAACGGTCCGGATGCACGCGGGCCTGGAGCTGGCGCCAGCAGGCGTCCAGCGCGGTGCGGTCCAGGGCGAACTTCTGCGGCAGGCCGAAGAGTGTGAAGTCGTCGTCGGTGAGGTTCATGAACGCGGGCCGGGCCGGCGATAGGAGCGGCGCGGCGCGCGCGCATTGTCATTGACGCAATGACAGTGCCGCCCGCAGGCGGCACCGGCATGCGCGAAAGGCGGGCTCAGACGCGGAAGGATTCACCGCAGCCGCAGCGGTCCTTCTCGCGCGGGTTGTGGAACTTGAAGCCCTCGTTGAGCCCTTCGCGCACGAAGTCCAGCTCCGTGCCGTCCAGGTAAGGCAGGCTCTTGGGGTCGATCAGGATCTTGACGCCGTGGCCTTCAAACACATGGTCCTCGGGCGCCACCTCGTCGGCGTACTCCAGCTTGTAGGCCATGCCGGAGCAGCCGGTGGTCTTCACACCCAGCCGCACGCCCACACCCTTGCCCCGGCGTGCGAGGTAGCGGGTGACGTGGCGGGCGGCCGCTTCAGTCAGCGTGACGGCCATGGCCTTATTGGGCCTTGGCCGGCGCGCCGTGCTTGGCCTTGTAGTCGTCCACCGCGGCCTTGATCGCATCTTCGGCCAGGATGGAGCAGTGGATCTTGACCGGCGGCAGCGCCAGTTCCTCGGCGATCTGGGTGTTCTTGATGGTCAGCGCCTCGTCCAGCGACTTGCCCTTGACCCACTCCGTGACCAGCGAGCTCGACGCAATGGCCGAGCCGCAGCCGTAGGTCTTGAACTTGGCGTCCTCGATCAGGCCCGTGGCCGGGTTGACCTTGATCTGCAGCTTCATCACGTCGCCGCAGGCCGGTGCACCCACCATGCCGGTACCCACCGTCTCGTCGCCCTTGCCGAAGGAGCCCACGTTGCGCGGGTTCTCGTAGTGATCCACCACTTTGTCGCTGTATGCCATGACCCTTACTCCGAATGTTTGAAAAACCGGTACGCCTTCAGCTCACGGCTCAATGCGCGCTCCACTGGATCGTGTTGAGGTCCACGCCGTCTTGGTACATCTCCCACAGCGGCGAGAGCTCGCGCAGCTTGGCCACGCGCTCTCTGAGGGTGGTGACGGCGTAGTCGATCTCTTCCTCGGTCGTGAAGCGTCCAATCGTCATGCGCAGGCTGGAGTGCGCCAGCTCGTCGCTGCGACCCAGGGCGCGCAGCACGTAGCTGGGCTCCAGGCTGGCCGAAGTGCAGGCAGAGCCCGAGCTCACGGCGATACCCTTGATGCCCATGATCAGCGACTCGCCCTCGACGAAGTTGAAGCTGATGTTGAGGTTGTGCGGCACGCGCTTTTCAAGATGGCCGTTCACGAAGGTCTGCTCGATGTCCGACAGCCCCTTGAGCAGCCGCTGCTGCAGGGCGCGAATGCGCTCGTGCTCGGTGTGCATCTCTTCCTTGGCGATGCGGAAGGCCTCGCCCATGCCCACGATCTGGTGCGTGGGCAGCGTGCCGGAGCGCATGCCCCGCTCGTGGCCGCCGCCGTGCATCTGCGCTTCAAGGCGCACGCGCGGCTTGCGGCGCACGTAAAGCGCGCCTATGCCCTTGGGACCGTAGGTCTTGTGCGAAGCCAGGCTCATCAAGTCCACGGGCAGCGTGCGCAGGTCGATCTCCACCTTGCCGGTGGCCTGTGCGGCGTCGACGTGGAAGATGATTCCGCGCTCACGGCAAATGGAGCCAATGGTCGGGATGTCCTGGACCACGCCGATCTCGTTGTTCACGAGCATGACCGACACCAGGATGGTGTCCGGGCGCAGCGCGGCCTTGAATTTCTCCAGGTCCAGCAGCCCGTCTTCCTGCACGTCCAGGTAGGTCGCCTCAAAGCCCTGACGCTCCAGCTCACGCACCGTGTCCAGCACCGCCTTGTGCTCGGTCTTGACGGTGATGATGTGCTTGCCGCGGGTCTTGTAGAAATGCGCCGCACCCTTGAGGGCGAGGTTGTTGGACTCGGTGGCGCCGGAGGTCCACACGATCTCGCGCGGGTCGGCGTTGATCAAGTCAGCCACCTGCGCGCGCGCCTTTTCCACAGCCTCTTCCGCTTCCCAGCCCCAGGCATGGCTGCGCGAGGCGGGGTTGCCGAAGTGCTCGCGCAGCCACGGCACCATCGCGTCCACCACGCGCGGGTCCACCGGCGTGGTGGCGCCGTAGTCCATGTAGATCGGGAAATGCGGCGTCATGTCCATGGGAAAAGAACTTCTAGTCGTGCGGTTGGGCGAGCGGCACGCCGCCCGCGGTATGGATCACGAGCCAACCCGCGTCAGGCGCGGGCCGCGCTCACTTGGTGAAGGCGTTGCCCAGGGCGAAAACCGAGTTGGGCGCCGTGACCTTGATGGGCTTGACCACAGGGGTGCTGGAGATGGCGCGCTTGACGGGGGCCTCTTCCACCGACACGCCCTTGGCGATCTGGTCGTCCACGAGCTTTTGCAGCGAGATGGAATCGAGGTACTCGATCATCTTGTTGTTGAGGTTGGTCCAGAGCTCGTGCGTCATGCAGCGCCCGGAGTCCTCGCCCATGCAGTTTTCCTTGCCGCCGCAGCCCGTAGCGTCCAGCGCCTCGTCCACGGCGACGATGATGTCGGCCACGGTGATGTCCTCGGCCTTGCGGCCCAGGGAGTAGCCGCCGCCGGGGCCGCGGGTGCTCTCCACCAACTCGTGGCGGCGCAGCTTGCCGAAGAGCTGCTCCAGGTACGACAACGAGATCTGCTGACGTTGGCTGATGGCCGCCAGCGCCACCGGGCCCGAATGCGAGCGCAGCGCCAGATCGATCATCGCGGTGACGGCAAAACGGCCTTTGGTGGTAAGACGCATCGAAATACTCCTGCGCCGCAGCGGCGGCAATCGCTTGACCCTGTCCTCCCGCGGATCACACGGGTCGGCCGTCATGCGACCTGGGCCCTCTTTCGAGGGGCCTACACCCGGTCTATCCCGAGTGTTTTGGTCGATTATACATGAAGCCTCCCTTTGGACTCAGGGGAACTACGCAGAAGTTCCCTTAGTGCCATCAGGGTTTACACCCTGGAACGATACGCCGATTGCAGACGCTTTGCGCTGGCGCAAATCCGCGGGGAGTGCTCCATGACCGATTGCGCACTTTGCCAGACCCTCTTGGCGGGCTTGCGCCCGCGCCAGGAGCGTGCTGCACGCCGGCCGGGTGCGCAGCGCGTCAGCCGCGGCCGGTGATGGGCACGACGTTGCTGTCGTGCCCGGCGGCGCCAAAGGCCTGCTCGCGCAGCAGGGCGAGCTGGTCGCGCAGCCGCGCCGCCTGCTCGAACTCCAGGTTGCGCGCGTGTTCCAGCATCTGCTTTTCCAGCAGCTTGATGCGCTTGCCCAGGTCCTTTTCGCTCATGGCCTCCACAGCGGCGGCGGCCTGGGCGTTCTTGAGATCGTCCTTGGCGGTCTTGTCGGAGACCACGCCGTCGATCATCTCGCGCACCTGCTTGCGCACCGTGCGCGGCGTGATGCCGTGCTCGGCGTTGAACGCCTCCTGCTTGGCGCGGCGGCGCAGCGTCTCGTCGATGGCACGGCGCATGGAGTCGGTGGTCTTGTCGGCGTAGAGGATGGCCTTGCCCGAGGCGTTGCGCGCGGCACGGCCTATCGTCTGGATCAGGCTGCGCTCGGCGCGAAGAAAGCCTTCCTTGTCCGCGTCCAGGATGGCCACCAGCGACACCTCGGGAATGTCCAGGCCCTCGCGCAGCAGATTGATGCCCACCAGCACGTCAAAGAGGCCCAGCCGCAGGTCGCGGATGATTTCCACCCGCTCCACCGTATCCACGTCGGAGTGCAGGTAGCGCACCTTCACGCCGTTGTCGGTGAGGTAGTCGGTGAGCTGCTCGGCCATGCGCTTGGTCAGCGTGGTGATGAGCACGCGCTCGTCGCGATCGACGCGGTCGCGGATTTCCTGCAGCACGTCGTCCACCTGGTGCAGCGCGGGGCGCACCTCGATCTCCGGGTCCACCAGGCCCGTGGGCCGCACCACCTGTTCCACCACCTGGCCGGCATGGCGCTTTTCGTAGTCGGCGGGCGTGGCCGAGACGAAGACGCACTGGCGCATCTTGGTCTCGAACTCCTCGAACTTCAGCGGCCGGTTGTCCAGCGCCGAGGGCAGCCGGAAGCCGTACTCCACCAGCGTGGTCTTGCGGGCACGGTCGCCGTTGTACATGCCGCCGAACTGGCCTATGAGCACGTGCGACTCGTCGAAGAACATGAGCGCGTCGCGCGACAGGTAGTCCACCAGCGTGGGCGGCGGCGAGCCGGGCTCGGCGCCGGAGAGGTGGCGGGTGTAGTTCTCGATGCCCTTGCAGTGGCCGACCTCCTGCAGCATCTCCAGGTCGAAGCGCGTGCGCTGCTCCAGGCGCTGCGCCTCCACCAGCTTGCCCTGGGCCACGAACTCGTCCACGCGCTGGCGCAGCTCGGCCTTGATGCCCTCTATGGCGGCAAGCACGCGCTCGCGCGGCGTCACGTAGTGGCTGCTGGGATAGACGGTGAAGCGCGGGATCTTTTGGCGGATGCGCCCGGTGAGCGGATCGAAGAGCTGCAGCGACTCGACCTCGTCGTCGAACAGCTCTATGCGTATGGCCAGCTCCGAGTGCTCGGCGGGGAAGACGTCTATCGTGTCGCCGCGCACGCGGAAGTTGCCGCGGGCAAATTCCATTTCATTGCGCGCGTACTGCATGCGCACGAGTTGGGCGATGACGTCGCGCTGGCCCATCTTGTCGCCCACGCGCAGCGTCATCACCATCTGGTGGTAGTCGGCCGGGTTGCCTATGCCGTAGATGGCCGAGACCGAGGCGACGATGATCACGTCGCGCCGCTCCAGCAGGCTTTTGGTGGCCGACAGCCGCATCTGCTCGATGTGCTCGTTGATCGCGCTGTCCTTTTCAATGAAGAGATCGCGCTGCGGCACGTAGGCCTCGGGCTGGTAGTAGTCGTAGTAGCTGACGAAGTACTCGACCGCGTTCTTGGGAAAGAACTCGCGGAACTCGCTGTAGAGCTGTGCGGCCAGCGTCTTGTTGGGCGCGAACACGATGGCCGGCCGGCCCAGCCGGGCAATCGTGTTGGCCATGGTGAAGGTCTTGCCGGAGCCGGTGACGCCCAGCAGCGTCTGGAAGCTCAGGCCGTCCTGCACGCCTTCCACCAACTGCTCGATGGCCGCGGGCTGGTCACCCGCAGGCGGATAGGGCTGGAACAGCTCGAAGGGCGAGCCGGGATAGCGGGCGAACTCGCCCTGCGGCGCGGCCACTTCTTCCTGCGGCACCTGCTGCGGCTCCAGCGCGGCGGCGGAGCCCGGGACGGCCGAAACGGGCTGGGCGAGCTTGGCGGGCTTGGGGGAAGGCATCGGACGATCCTGGAGAAAGCGGTGAAAACGGCGGGGCGCTTAGAATTGCGCGCCTTGCGCAAATGCATCCACATGCATCCGCAGGGCAATCCGACAGCCTAGCGCATCGCCCGTTCCCACAGCGGCGGCGCTCCTCTCCCCCATTGCTGGAAGCACCCATGTCCTTGTTTGCCGCCGTCGAAATGGCCCCGCGCGACCCGATCCTGGGCCTCAACGAACAATTCGCCGCCGACCCCAACCCCGCCAAAGTGAACCTGGGCGTGGGCGTGTATTTCGACGATGAGGGCAAGCTGCCGCTTCTCAAGTGCGTCGCCGCCGCCGAAGAGCAGTTGCTGTCCGCCAAGAAGCCCCGCGGCTACCTGCCCATCGACGGCATCGCCGCCTACGACAAGGCCGTGCAAGGCCTGGTGTTCGGCGCCGAGAGCGACGCCGTCAAGGGCGGCCGCGTGGCCACCGTGCAGGCCCTGGGCGGCACCGGCGGCCTCAAGATCGGCGCCGACTTCCTCAAGCGCGTGGACCCGGCGGCCAAGGTGCTCATCAGCGACCCGAGCTGGGAAAACCACCGCGCCCTGTTCGCCAACGCGGGCTTCGAAGTCGGCACCTACCCGTATTACGACGCCGACAAGCGCGGCGTCCGCTTCGACGACATGCTGGCCGCCCTGCAAGGTGCGCCCAAGGGCACCGTCGTGGTGCTGCACGCCTGCTGCCACAACCCCACCGGCTACGACATCACGCCTGCGCAGTGGACGCAGGTGGTGCAGGCCGTCAAGAGCGCCGGCCTGGTGGCCTTCCTGGACATGGCCTACCAAGGCTTTGGCGAAGGCATTGCCGAAGACGGCGCCGTGATCCAGCAATTCCTGGACGCGGGCATCGACTTCTTCGTCTCCACCTCGTTCTCCAAGAGCTTCTCGCTCTACGGCGAACGCGTGGGTGCGCTCAGCGTGGTGTGCGACAGCGCCGACGAGGCCGCCCGCGTGCTGAGCCAGCTCAAGATCGTCATCCGCACCAACTACTCCAACCCGCCGACCTTCGGCGCGCAGGTCGTGGCCACCGTGCTCACCACGCCCGCGCTGCGCGCGCAGTGGGAGGAAGAGCTCGCCGGCATGCGCCAGCGCATCAAGCTCATGCGTTCGCTGCTGGTGGAAAAGCTGCAGGCCGCGGGCTTGAAGCAGGACGTGTCCTACATCGTCCGCCAGAAGGGCATGTTCAGCTACTCCGGCCTGGGCAAGGAGCAGATGCAGCGCCTGCGCAGCGAGTTCGGCGTGTACGGCGTGGATTCCGGCCGCATCTGCGTGGCTGCCCTCAACACCCGCAACATCGACGCAGTGGCCTCGGCCATCGCCAAGGTCGCAGCCTGAGCCGAAAAGGCACTGACTCAGCAGTATCAAGCCGCCACCGTGGCGGCTTGATTTCCGTGAACTGCATCTCGCTGGGGCCGGTTTTCCGGCCCTTTGCGCATCCTTGGATTGCCACGGGGTGGCAGTCTCGCGGCCGTCCGCGCATAAAAATTGCTGCACCTGCACAAAATGAAGAAGTCCTGTCAGGTTCGGATCAATTGCGGCGCGCATGCTGCCTTACCCTCCAAGACGTCGTCCCCCATTTGCTGCGAGGTTCATCCCGATGCTGTATCAGCTCTATGAAAGCCAGCGCGCCTTGATGGCGCCTTTCTCCGAGTTCGCCAGCGCGGCTTCCAAGCTGTACGACCATCCGCTGTCGCCTTTTGCGCATTCCATCCTGTCGCAGCGCATCTCCGCTGCGCTGGACCTGATGCACCGGCTGGCCAAGGACTACGAGAAGCCCCAGTTCGAAATCACCTCGGCCACCGTCAACGGCGTCGAGGTGGCCGTGCAGGAGCGCGTGGCGCTGCAAAAGCCCTTCTGCCGGCTACTGCGCTTCAAGCGCTTCACCGACGACGTACAGGCCCTCACCGCCATGAAGAACCAGCCCACGGTGCTGGTCGTGGCGCCGTTGTCGGGCCACCACTCCACGCTGCTGCGCGACACGGTGCGCTCGCTGCTGCATGACCACAAGGTCTACATCACCGACTGGACCGACGCGCGCATGGTGCCTGCCGAGGCCGGCCCCTTCCATCTCAACGACTACGTGGGCTATGTGCAGGATTTCATCCGCCACATCGGCCCGCAAGTGCACGTGATTTCCGTGTGCCAGCCCACCGTGCCGGTGCTGGCCGCGGTGTCGCTGCTGGCCAGCCGTGGCGAGGCCACGCCACGTACCATGACCATGATGGGCGGCCCCATCGACGCGCGCCGCTCACCCACCGCGGTGAACAACCTGGCGATGAACAAGCGCCACGAGTGGTTCGAGAACAACGTGATCTACCGCGTGCCGCCCAACTACCCCGGCGCCGGCCGCCGCGTCTACCCGGGCTTCCTGCAGCACACGGGCTTCGTGGCCATGAACCCGGACCGCCATCTGAGCTCGCATTACGACTATTTCCTGGACCTCATCCGCGGCGACGAGGACAGCATCGAAGCCCACCGCAAGTTCTACGACGAGTACAACGCCGTGCTGGACATGCCAGCCGACTACTACCTGGAGACCATCAAGACCGTGTTCCAGGACTTCGCCCTGGTCAACGGCACCTGGATGGTCGAGGGCGAGCTGGTCAAGCCGCAGGACATCACCACCAGCGCGCTGCTGACGGTGGAAGGCGAGCTCGACGACATCTCGGGCGCCGGCCAGACCCGTGCCGCGCACGACCTGTGCACCGGCATCCCCAAGGAGCGCCAGTTCCACTACGACGTGGAAGGCGCAGGCCACTACGGCATCTTCTCGGGCCGCCGCTGGCGCGAGAAGGTTTATCCGCAAGTGCGCGACTTCATCGCCCGCTTCGATGCCGACCAGGGTAGCCCGGCCAAGCCCGCCGCCCTGACCGACGCGGCGGCCGAACCGCTGACTGCGCCCACGCGCTCCAAGCGCTCCACGACGAAAGCCGGTGCCTGAAGCTCTGACCCCAACACCTTCACCGTCCCCGCTGCAGGGCCTGGCCGCCGAGCTCGACGCGGCGCTGCCGCAGACACAGTGCACGCGCTGCGGCTACCCCGACTGCCGCGGCTACGCCCAGGCCATCGCACAGGGCCTGGCTGACATCGACCGCTGCCCACCCGGCGGCGCCGAAGGCGTGCGCCGGCTCGCAGCCCTCACCGGCCGCCCGGTCAAACCGCTGGACGCCGCCTGCGGCGCCGAAGTGCCACGCAAGCTGGCCTTCATCGACGAGGCCTGGTGCATCGGCTGCACGTTGTGCATCAAGGCCTGCCCGGTGGACTGCATTGCCGGCGCCAACAAGCGCATGCACACCGTCATCGAGAACGAGTGCACCGGTTGCGAGCTGTGCGTGAGCGCCTGCCCCGTGGACTGCATCGTGCTGGAAGACGTCACCACCGCCACCGGCTGGGCCGCCTGGAGCCCTGCGCAGGCCGACCACGCCCGCGCGCGCTACGAGGAGCACCGCCGCCGGCTGGCGCGGCAGGAGGAGCAGACGCGCGAGCGCCTCATTGCCAAGGCTGAAACGAAGCTCGCCGACCTGCCCGCCCACAGCCGGCACGAAGACCCGCAGGTGCTGGACAAGAAGCGCGCCGTCATCGAGGCCGCGCTGGCCCGCGCCCGCGCGCAACGCGCGCCGCGGGCATGACGCGGAATACGGGCAGCGCCATGGACGACCAGGCCGTCGAGCGTTTCTTCGCCACGCTGCGCGCCGCCAATCCGCAGCCCACCACCGAGCTGGAGTTCACCAACGTGTTCGAGCTGCTGGCGGCGGTGCTGCTGTCGGCGCAGTCCACCGACGTGGGCGTGAACAAGGCCACCCGGCGTCTTTTTCCCGTGGCCAACACGCCGCAGCGCATGCTGGCGCTGGGCATAGACGGCATCGCCGGCTACATCCGCAGCGTGGGCCTGTACCCGACCAAGGCCAAGAACCTCTGGAACACCAGCCGCATCCTGGTCGAGCAGCATGACGGGCGTGTGCCGCGCAGCCGCGAGGCGCTGGAGGCCCTGCCCGGCGTGGGCCGCAAGACGGCCAACGTGGTGCTCAACGTCGCCTTCGGCGAGCCCACCATGGCGGTGGACACGCACATCTTCCGCGTGGGCAACCGCACCGGGCTGGCACCCGGGCGCACGCCGCTGGAGGTCGAACAAGGCCTGCTGCGCCGCGTGCCGGCCCCGTACCGGGTGGACGCCCACCACTGGCTCATCCTGCACGGCCGCTACGTCTGCCAGGCCCGCCGCCCGCTGTGCGAGCGCTGCAGCGTGACCGATTGCTGCGACTGGTTCCAAAGCAACCGGCCCTGACGGCGCCCGGCCTACAATCCCGGCCCCACCCTGTCCGCCACGCCATGCCGACCCTGGAAGAACTTGCCGAGCGCATCGAGCTGCTCGCGCACCGCCACGAGCAGCTCCAGCAAGCCCACGCCGAGCTGCAAAGGCAGCACGCCGAACTGGGCACCGAGCGCGACCAGTTGCGCTCGCGCCTGAATGCCGCGCGCTCGCGCATAGACGTCCTCATCGAGCGGCTCTCCACCACCGATGCCGCCCGCCAGGGTTGAGCCAAGCCATGAAACAGCTCGAAGTCACCATCCTCGGCCAGAGCTACCTGCTGGGCTGCCCCGAAGGCGGCGAGCAGGCGCTGCAGGCCGCCGTCGCGCAAGTGGACCGCGAAATGACCGCCATACGCGACGCCGGCCGCATCAAGGCACGCGAGCGCATCGCCGTGCTGGCCGCGCTCAACCTGGCCTACCAACTGGCCCAACGGCCGGCGGCTGTGCCTGCGCCCGCCGCCGAAACCGGCGATGCGGCCACCGCCGCGCAAGCCCTGCCCGCGGCGCAATTGCAGGCGCTCATTGCCCGCATAGACCGTGCATTGGGAACGCAAGAGGCTTCGCGCACGACTTGACAGGGTTGATGCCCGCACTTCAGCCGCTAAGCGTCGACCACGGGCGTAAAATCCAAACCGTCCGCTGCGTTCGCGTGGGTTCTATATTTCCTTGAACCGATGCTCTCGCGAGCAAGGGCTTGGAACATCGTTGGACAGGTGAGATCGTCTCGCGTCAGACGAACCCGAAGTCTTACTGACCTGGCCCACCTGAATCCCCTGGGTTCAGGAATGCGGCCCACGGCTCGCGGTGGACACCCCCACTTCTCTTTGACATCCGTCTTGCCCGCGCGGCGAACGGCCCGGCCGGCGGCTTGGGCCGGCTCGGCGCGTTGGAGCCTGCTCGTTCCAGGCCATGGCCGGACGGCCTGGCTTCGTTGGCACCCATGGACCTTTCTCTCGTGGCCGAGCTGCTGCTGCTGGGCTGCTGCACCGGCTTCCTGGCCGGATTGCTGGGCATTGGCGGCGGCATGCTGCTCGTCCCCTTCCTGAGCTTCATCCTGTCGCAGCGCGGCGTGGCGCCGGGCATGTCGGTCAAGATGGCCATCGCCACGTCCATGACCACCATCGTCTTCACCTCGCTGTCCAGCGTGCGCGCGCACCACAAGCGCGGCGCGGTGCGCTGGCCGCTGGTGCGCAACATGGCGCCGGGCATCGTGCTGGGCGGCCTGGTGGCCGGGGCCGGCGCCTTTGCCCTGGTCAAGGGACAGGCGCTGGCGCTGTTCTTCGCCGCCTTCGTCGCCTTCTCGGCCACGCAGATGCTGCGCGCCCGCGCTCCGCACCCGGACCGCGACATGCCCGGCCGCCTGGGCCAGGCCGCCGCAGGCAGCGGGATCGGTTTTCTCTCCGGCCTGGTGGGCGCGGGCGGCGGCTTCGTCTCCGTGCCCTTCATGACCCGCTGCAACGTGCCCATCCACCACGCGGTGGCCACCAGCGCGGCGCTGGGCTTTCCCATCGCCCTGGCCAATACCGTGGGCTACCTGGTGGGCGGCATGGGCCTCACGCCGGCCCTGCCCGGCGCACTGGGCTATCTCTACCTGCCTGCGCTGGGCGTGGTGGCGGCCGCCAGCGTGACGCTGGCCCCCGTGGGTGCGCGCGCCGCGCATGCCCTGGACGTCAAGCAGCTCAAGCGCGCCTTCGCCTTCCTGCTCTACGCGCTGGCCGCCTACATGCTCTACAAGGGCCTCAACAGCTGAAGCCCCGCGGCCTGCCTCGCCGATCCGGGGCCATGGCCGCAAGCGCTTCCAAGCGAAGATTCGCGCCGGACGGCTGAGGCCCGCAGGCCACGCCCTCACGGCCGCACCGCCCTGGCGCCCATCGGGCGCGGCGGGCTTTCAGGACTGCAGCACCGGGAAAGGCACGCGCGCCAGCGCCGCCTGGTCGCCCCCGCGCTGCTGCGCCTGGGCCAAGGCGGCTTCGCAGGCCGATTGCAGCTCCGTCAACTCCGCGGCGATGTGCGGACAGCCCGCCACGCCCATGGACACCGTGAAGCGCAGCTCCCGCCCGCCGGAGACCACGATCTGCGCGGCGCACTCGCGCCGCAACTGCTCCATGCGGCCATAGGCCAACGCCATCCCGACGTTGGCCATGAGCACGGCAAAGCGCTGGCCGCCCAAGTGGCAGGTCGAATCCGTGGCCCGGGTGTTGGCACGCAGCAGCCGCGCCAGCGTCGCGCGCACGCTGGCTTGGGCGGCCTCGTCCCAGGCCGGCCCCGCAGGCGCGTCCAGCGCGACCCACACCAGCGCGAACTCGCGGCTCTCCTGCACCGACAGCAACAGCGCGCGGCGCAACTGCTCATCGAAGAACTCGCGCAGGTGCAGCCCCGTGGCGCGGTCCAGCGGGCTGCCGTCGCCACCCTGGCGGTCGAGCTGCTCGTTGAGCAGCCGCTGCTGCTGCTCCATCTGCTGCAGCAGCTCGCGCACGCGCTGCTGCTCGCGTCGCTGCGGCGCAAGGTCGCTCCAGAGGCTGCACAGCACCCGGCGGCCGTCGGCCAGCAGCCGCAGCTCGCGCCAGACGCTGTACTCGTGCAGCGCGCCGCGCCATTCGAAGCGGTGCTCGCTTTGCAGCGGCTTGTCCGGCGGCAACTGCAGCGCGTGCTGCTCGGCCGCGCGCAGCGGCGCGGGCCAGGGCATGGACAGGGCCGCGTCGCCCTGGGCGCGCAGCGCGGCCGCGTCGCATTGCAGCCATTGCGCCATGGCGTCGTTGACGTGCACGTAAGCGCCCGTGGCCGCGTCCTTGACCGCCAGCAGCGTGCCCTGCCGCGCCAGCCAGGCCGGCAACACGTGGCCCAACAGGCCGGCCAGATGCAGGTCGTCCGGCGGGGTGGAGCCGCCCTGTGCCGCGCCGGGTGAGGATGTCGAAGTCATGGGTGTGGGCCGCTCCGCCTTGTCAGTCCGGGAAGATCAGTCGAAGAGCATTTGCGCGCTGCGCTCGTAGTCGCCGGTGAGATCCTCGAAGCATGCCAGCAGCGCCTCGGCCGACAGTGCCAGTTGCCGACGGCCGGTTTCGTGTCCGGCCTCGCGCACGCCCTGCTGCATGCGCTGCCATTCGCGCGCCGCGGCATCCAGCGCAATGCGTATGGCCGGCGAGCTCAAGGGCAATTGCTGCAGGCGCTGCAGCGCCTGGTCGAAGTCGCGTGCCGTGGCCGCGGCCAGCGACAGCGCCTGCGCGCCTTCCGGCGTGGCCAGCAGCGCGCCCATGAGCACCTGCTTGAGCAGCCGCTGGCCCAGCATGCGCTGGCGCCCGGACAAATTGACGGCGGAGAGCGTCTGCAGCGCGCTGCCGCCTTCCAGCGCACGAGTGAGCCGCTCGGCGGCCACCAGGAGCGCCTCGGCACACTGGTCCAGGCCGGCCAGCGCCTCCAGCCGCGACGCACCGTCCAGCGCCTGCTCCAGCGCGGCCCAAGCAGCCTGCAGCGGCTGCAGCAGGTCGCCCAAGGTGGCGGCTGACAGCGTGCGCGAGAGGTGGTCCAGGTTGCGCTGCGCCTGCCTGCGCGCGGTGGCCTGCAAGGCCGGGGCGTCCACGTCCGGCGCAGGTGCCAGGCGCAGCGCCTGCAACGCCACCAGGCGCTGCGAGAGCATGCGCAGTTGACCGCTGCGGTTGAGCGCCTCGGCATCGCGCGCGGCGTCTATGAGCTGCTGCGACAGCCGGCCCACGCGCAGCTTGCCCTGCATGGCCGCGCCGCGCAAGCGGCGGAAGGCTTCGTCCTCCGACAGGCCGTGCGAGCGCATCAGGATGCCCTTGGCGCGGTCCACCAGCTTGCGCTCCTCCAGCCGCTGGTGGGCATCGTCGCGCTCGGCGCGCAGACGTTGCTCGTGCTCGAAGCGGGCGCGCGCGAGCTGCAGCAGCGGCCGCAGCCGCGTGGGCGCATAGCCGTGCACCACCCAGCCCGCCACGCCCAGCTCCAGCGCGCGCTGCGCGCCCTCGGCGCCGGCATCGGCGGTGAACACCAGCACCGGCATGGGTTGCGTGCGCGACAACAGCTCCAGCGCGTCGAACAGCCCTGCCTCCGCCGGGCTGGGCTCCCAGCACACGACCACGTCGGGTGCACAGCGCAGGGCCTGCTGCACCAGCTTGTCGCATTCGCAGGCACCAAGGACGTGAATGCCGGCGGCCTGGAGCTCATCGGACAACGGTGGCGCGCCGCTGCCGGGCGAGGTGATGACGAGTGCTGAAGTCATGAAGCGGGCCGCTCGCGTCGGCCTGGGCACTAGAGGGGAAACGGCTGCCGCGATGAGGGTGGCGGCATTGGGAGCGCAAGCATAGAGCAGCCCATGGGCCGCCCAGGAACCAAGGGTTGGCACGGATGGTGCAGTACTGCACGCGGGTGCACCGCTGCACCCGGACCGCCGGCCTCGCACGCCCGGTCCTGGCCACAGCGTCGTGACCAAAACATGTGCCTCCTGCCCGCGTCCACAGCGGGCGCTTTGCCGTACCTCCGGAGAAGCCACATGAGAACGCTGTCGTTGCCCGCCTTCCCTTTCCTTCCCTTCCTGCGCGCCTGAGCGCCCCGCCACGATGTCGAGCTTCAAAACCTTCGCCCGTGCCGGGCACTGGCCCACGCTGGCCGCTTCCTTCCTTTACTTCGATTTCTGCTTCGCCGTGTGGGTGCTCAACGGCGCCATGGGCCCTTTCATCAGCGAGGCCTACGGGCTGTCGGCTGCGCAAAAGGGCTTCATGGTGTCGGTGCCCATCCTGGCCGGGGCGCTCATGCGCTTTCCGCTGGGCGTGCTGTCGCAGTACATCGGCCGCAAGAACGCGGCGATGGTGGAGATGTCGCTGATCATCGCGGCGCTGCTGTTCGGTTTCCTGTTCGTTGACAGCTACAACGGCGTGTTGGCCATGGGCGTGCTGCTGGGCATCGCCGGCGCCAGCTTCGGCGTGGCGCTGAGCCTGGGCAGCGGCTGGTTCCCGCCCAAGTACAAGGGCCTGGCCATGGGCATCGCCGGCGCGGGCAACTCCGGCACGGTGCTGGCCGTGCTGTTTGCGCCGCCGCTGGCCATGAAGTACGGCTGGCAGACGGTGTACGGCCTGGCCGCGGCCACCATGCTGCTGCCGCTGGCGGTGATGTGGTTGGCCGCCAAGGAGCCGCCCGACCGCGAGCACCAGAGCTTCCGCGAGCACATCAGCTGCCTGTTCGAGAAGGATGGCTGGGCCTTCAGCCTGATCTACGTCGTGACCTTCGGCGGCTTCATCGGCTTGGCCAGCTTCCTGCCCACCTACTTCTACGACCAGTTCAAGGTCACCAAGGTCGAGGCCGGGCAGCTCACCATGCTAGCCACGCTGATGGGCTCGGCCGTGCGCGTGCTCGGCGGCTGGATCTCCGACCGCATCGGCGGCGTCAACACCCTCTCCGGCGTGCTGCTGCTGGTGGCCGCCACGCTCACGGCCTGCGGCTTCGCGGGCACCTCGCTGGCCAGCACCACGCTGCTGTTCATGCTGTGCTTTGCCGCGCTGGGCGCGGGCAACGGCGCGCTGTTCCAGCTCGTTCCGCTGCGCTGGCCGTTGAGCACGGCCGTGGCCGGCTCCATGATCGGCGAGGTCGGCGCCCTGGGCGGCGGCTTCCTGCCCAACGCCATGGGCCTGTCCAAGGAGTACCTGGGCAGCTACTTGGGCGGCTTCCTGGCCTTCACGGTGCTGGCGCTGCTGATGCTGGGCATGCTGCGCGTCGTGCAGATCCGCTGGACCCGCACTTGGGCCGAAAAGGGCGGCCGCGCCCGCCCCGCCACGCCCGGCCAAGCCGAGTCGGCCGCGCCGCGCGTCACCCGCGTGTCCACCAGCCGCCGCCGCGCCTGAAGCGCCCCGCGCCGCACGACAAGCACCCCGGGAGCGCAGTCATGGCCACGCTAGCGCGGCAGGAACAGCAGCCACACGACCAGCAGCAGGTTGAAGAGCAGCGACACCACGAGCGCCGCCTTCCACAGTGCCAGCGGGTCGCGCACGGCCAGCGGCGTGGCCGTGGGCGCGCCCAAGCTGCGCGAGGCGCCGCGCTGCAGCGCCAGCAGCAGCTCCTCGGCGGTTTCGAAGCGCTGGCGCGGGTCGCGCGCCACGGCCTTGAGCACCAGGTGGTCCAGCCAGATGGGCACGTCCGGCCGCAGCCGCGACAACGGCCGCGGGTCGCGCCGAAAGCGCGCCGTCTGGTAGGGCTCGACCTCGCCGTAGGGCAGATGGCCGCCGAGCCACAGGTACAGCGTCGCGCCCAGGGCGAAGAGGTCGCTGCCGCTGTCGGCCGCAGCGCCTTCCCACTGCTCGGGGTTCATGAAGCTGGGCGTGCCGGCGTGCAGCTCGCGCTGCGCGGCCGGGGCGTGCGCGCTCACGGCCGTGCCCAGGTCCAGCAAGCGCCATTGGCCGTCCTCGCCCAAGTGCAGGTTGCCGGGCTTCAAGTCGCGGTGGACCACGCCCAGGCGGTGCAGCCGGCCCACGGCGCGCGTGATGGCGACGGCGCCGCGCACCACCTCGTCCACGCCGAAGCGCTGCCCGTCCTTGAGCCACTGCTCCAGGGTGCGCCCGCCGTGCCAGTCGAACACCGTGTAGAGCGCGCTGGCGTTGCGCACTTCATGCACGCGAATGAAGCCGGGGGCGTCGGCCTCGGCCAAGCGCAGCCCCAGCCAAGCCTCGTGGGCCAGCATGGCGCGCTCCTCGGGGTCGCTGGCGCGGGCCTCGTGCAGCGTCTTGAGGGCCACCAGCGTCCCTTGCGGGCTGCGCGCCTGGTACAGGCGGTGCACGCCGCTGTCGGCCACCAGGGCCGTGATGGTGAAGCCGTCGAGCCGGTCGCCCACTTTCAGCCGGCCCGGCACGGGCAACTGGCGGGAGCGGGCGAGCTCGTCCTCCAGCCGGCCGGCGTCCAGGCCCAGCACGCGCACCACCAGCGCGCTGGCGTTGTCGCGGCCGCCGGCGGCAATGGCCGCCTCCACGATGGCGTCGCTGGCCTCCTGTGCGCTGCCCTTGGCGGCCAGCTCGGCCAGCCGGGCGCGCTTGAGCACGCCGTGCACGCCGTCGGTGGTCAGCACGAACACGTCGCCCACGCGCAGCGGGCCCTGCGCGTAGTCCACGCTCAGCGCCTCGTCCAGGCCCACGGCGCGGGTGAGGCGGCTGCGCTGGTCGGGGTGGTCGAAGGCGTGGTCCTGGGTCAGCGGCGCGAGCTCGCCACCGCTGAGCAGCCAGGCGCGCGTGTCGCCCACGTGGGCCACGGTGTAGCCGCGGCCCTCCAGCGCCAGCGCGGTGAGCGTGGTCAGCGCCGTGGTGGGCTCGGCCACGCGGCCGGCCTCGCGGCGGTGCCAGCCGCCGCCCACCTGGCGCTGGCGGTTCACGGCCACGAGCCAGTTGTTTTGGGCGGCAATGAGACGGTCCAGCACCACGGTGGTGTCCCAGGTGGCCGGGGCGGCGAAGAAGTCCGACAGCAGCCCCATCACGCTGGTCTGCGCCGCCTCGCGCCCGCCGCCGCCGGTGGACACGCCGTCGGCGATGGCCGCCACCAGCCCGCGGCGCTCGCGCAGCGCGCCGGCGAAGTCCTCGTTGATCTCGCGCGGACCGCGGCGGCTCGCGTGGCCGATGTCGACTTCAAAACTCATGCGGCCATTGTCCGCGCACCGAATTCCCCGCTCTCGACTTCCTCCTCAGGGATGCAGCCATGAAGAAGATGAAACTGGTTCTGATCGGCAACGGCATGGCCGGCGTGCGCACGCTGGAAGAGCTGCTCAAGATCGCGCCGGACCTCTACGACATCACGGTGTTCGGCGCCGAGCCGCACCCCAACTACAACCGCATCCTGCTGTCGCCCGTGCTCGCGGGCGAGCAGACGATCGACGAGATCATCCTCAACCCGCTGTCCTGGTACGAGGAGCACGGCATCACGCTGCACCTGGGCTGCGAGGTCACCGAGGTCAACCGCGCCAGGCGCATCGTCAGCGGCCGCGCCAAGGACGGCAGCAGCGTCGAGGTGCCCTACGACCGGCTGCTGATCGCCACCGGCTCCAACCCCTTCATCCTCCCCGTCCCGGGCAAGGACTTGCAGGGCGTGATCGCCTACCGCGACATCGCCGACACCGAGTACATGATCGAGACGGCCAAGACGCACCGCCACGCGGTGGTCGTCGGCGGCGGCCTGCTGGGCCTGGAAGCGGCCAACGGGCTGATGCTGCGCGGCATGCAGGTCACGGTGGTGCACATCTCGCCGACGCTCATGGAGCGCCAGCTCGACGAGGTGGCCGGCAAGATGCTGCAGAAGTCGCTGCAGGACCGCGGCCTGCAGTTCGAGATGGGCGCGCACACGCAGGCGCTCGTGGGCGGCGACGACGGCCGCGTCAAGGCCGTGCGCTTCACTGACGGGCGCGAGATCCCGGCCGACCTGGTGGTGATGGCCGCCGGCATCCGTCCCAACACCGCGCTGGCCGAAAAGATAGGTTTGCACTGCAACCGCGGCATCGTCGTCACCGACACCATGCAGACCGTCACCGACCCGCGCGTCTACGCCGTGGGCGAGTGCGCGGCGCACCGCGGCATCGCCTACGGGCTGGTAGCGCCGCTCTTCGAGCAGGGCAAGGTGTGCGCCACGCACCTGGCGCAGTTCGGCATCGGCCGCTACTTGGGCAGCCAGGTCAGCACCAAGCTTAAGGTCACGGGCATAGACCTGTTCTCGGCCGGCAACTTCAATGGCGGCGAGGACTGCGAGGAGATCGTGATGAGCGATCCCTTCGGCGGCGTCTACAAGAAGCTCGTCCTCAAGGACGACAAGCTGGTGGGCGCCTGCCTGTACGGCGACACGGCCGACGGCGCCTGGTACTTCAAGCTGCTGCGCGAGGGCCGCAGCGTGGCCGAGATGCGCGACAAGCTCATGTTCGGCGAGGACCACCTGGGCGACGCCGGCCACCAGGGCCACAGCAAGGCCGCCTCCATGGCCGACAGCGACGAGGTCTGCGGCTGCAACGGCGTGACCAAGGGCACCATCTGCAAGGCCATCAAGGACAAGGGCCTGTTCACGCTGGAGGACGTGCGCAAGCACACCAAGGCCAGCGCCTCCTGCGGCTCCTGCACCGGGCTGGTCGAGCAGATCCTCATGTTCACGGCCGGCGGCGACTACTCCGCCACGCCCAAGCACAAGGCCCTGTGCGGCTGCACCGACCACAGCCACCAGGACGTGCGCGACGCCATCCGCCGCGAAAAGCTGCTGTCCATCCCGCAGGTCTACGCGACGCTGGGCTGGCGCAACCCCAACGGCTGCGCGAGCTGCCGCCCGGCGGTCAACTACTACCTCATCAGCACCTGGCCCAAGGAGGCGCAGGACGACCCGCAAAGCCGCTTCGTCAACGAGCGCAGCCACGCCAACATCCAGAAGGACGGCACCTACTCCGTGATTCCGCGCATGTGGGGCGGCGAGACCTCGGCCTCCGACCTGCGCCGCATCGCCGACGTGGTGGACAAGTACGCCATTCCCACCGTCAAGGTCACGGGCGGCCAGCGCATAGACCTGCTGGGCGTGAAGAAGGAAAACCTGCAGGCCGTCTGGCGCGACCTGGGCATGCCCAGCGGCCTGGCCTACGCCAAGTCGCTGCGCACGGTGAAGACCTGCGTGGGCAGCGAGTGGTGCCGCTTCGGCACGCAGGACAGCACGCAGCTGGGCAAAGACCTGGAGCACGCGCTGTGGGCCATGTACTCGCCGCACAAGGTCAAGATGGCCGTCAGCGGCTGCCCGCGCAACTGTGCCGAGTCCGGCACCAAGGACGTCGGGATCATCGGCGTGGACTCCGGCTGGGAGCTGCACATCGGCGGCAACGGCGGCATCAAGACCGAGGTGGCCCAGTTCTTCGTGAAGGTCAAGACGGCCCAGGAGGTGCTGGAGCACGCCGGCGCCTTCCTGCAGCTCTACCGCGAGGAAGGCTGGTATCTGGAGCGCACCGTGCACTACATCGAGCGCGTGGGCCTGGACCATGTGAAAAAGGCTGTGCTCGACGACGCCGAGAACCGCAAGGCGCTGTGGGCGCGGCTGCAGTTCGCGCTGGACGGGCAACCCGACCCCTGGCACGAAGCGGTGAAGGCCGGCGTGGACACGCGGCAGTTCGAGCCGCTGCGCGTCTCGGCCGAAGCCCTGTCGGCTGAAACGCCCGCCAGCGAGCCCCTCAAGGCCTGATCCAACTCCTCCACAGAAAGACAAGACGACCATGAGCGCCTGGATTCCCGTCTGCACCCTGGCCGAGCTGCCCCTGCTCGGCGCCCGCCGCGTGGAGCGCCCCCAAGGCGCGCCGGTGGCGGTGTTCCGCAACGCCGACGACGAAGTGTTCGCGCTGCTGGACCGCTGCCCGCACAAGGGCGGCCCGCTGTCGCAAGGCATCGTCAGCGGCCGCAGCGTCGCCTGCCCGCTGCACAACTGGAACATCGCCCTGGACAGCGGCCAGGTGGCCGCGCCGGACGAGGGCGCCACCCCCGCCTTCGCCGTGAAGGTGGAAGGCGGCGTGGTGCACCTGGACCGCCAGCAGCTCGCCACCCTGGCCATCGACCTGCCCCTGCCCCAGGCCGGCCCCGCCTGCCGCGGCGCGCGCGCGGCGTGCATGCCGACCCCGCAACAGCTTTAAGCGCGCCGCTTCCGGCGCGAATCACGGTTACGACATGGCTGAAACCCGTTCCACCTGCCCCTACTGCGGCGTCGGCTGCGGCGTGATCATCGACAGCGATGGCGCGCAGATCACCGGCGTGCGCGGCGACCCCCAGCACCCGGCCAACTTCGGCCGCCTCTGCAGCAAGGGCAGCACGCTGCACCTGACGGCCGCGGCACCCGTGACGCTGCGCCAGCGCCTGCTGCACCCCCTGCGCCGCGCCGAGCGCGGCCAGGCGCCGCAGCGCGTGGGCTGGAACGAGGCGCTGTCCGAAGCCACGGACCGTTTCGAGGACGTCATACGCCGCCACGGCCGCGACGCCGTGGGCTTCTACCTCTCCGGCCAACTGCTAACCGAGGACTACTACGTCTTCAACAAGCTGGCCAAGGGCCTCATCGGCACCAACAACGTCGACACCAACTCGCGGCTGTGCATGAGCTCGGCCGTGGCCGGCTACAAGGCCACGCTGGGCGCGGACGCGCCGCCCGCCTGCTACGAGGACCTCGCGCACGCGCGCACCCTCTTCATCGCCGGCTCCAACATGGCGTGGGCGCATCCCATCCTCATGCGCCGCGTGGAGGACGCCAAGCGCGCCAACCCGGCGCTGCGGCTCATCGTGGTGGACCCGCGCCGCACCGAGACCGCGGCCCTGGCCGACCTGCACCTGGCGCTGCTGCCGGGCACGGACGTGGCCCTGTTCCACGGCCTGCTGCACCTCATGCTGTGGGAGGGCCTCACCGACAACGCCTACATCGCCGCGCACACGCAGGGGTTCGATGCGCTGCGCGAGCGCGTGCGCGAGTTCACCCCGCGCGAGACGGCGCGCATCACCGGGCTGCGCGAGCAGGACGTCGTCACCGCCGCGCGCTGGTTCGCCGGGCTGGACGGCGCGCCGGGCGCGCCGCGCGCCCCCACGCTGTCGCTGTATTGCCAGGGCCTCAACCAAAGCCGCAACGGCACGGCCAAGAACGCCGCGCTGGTGAACCTGCACCTGGCCACGGGCCAGATCGGCCAGGCCGGCGCCGGCCCCTTCTCCCTCACCGGCCAGCCCAACGCCATGGGCGGGCGCGAGGTGGGCGGCCTCGCCAACCTGCTGTCCGCGCACCGCGACATGGCCAACCCCGAGCACCGCGCCGAGGTGGCGCGGCTGTGGGGCGTGGACGACGTGCCCTCGCGTGCGGGCAAGACCGCCGTCGAGATGTTCGAGGCGGCGGCCGACGGCGAGATCAAGGCGCTGTGGATCGCCTGCACCAACCCGGCGCAGTCCCTGCCCGACCAGGCGACGGTGCGCCGTGCGCTGCAGCAGGCGGAGTTCGTGGTGGTGCAGGAAGCTTTCCGCGACACCGCCACCGCCGCCTTTGCCGACCTGCTGCTGCCGGCCGCCTCCTGGGGCGAGAAGGAAGGCACCGTGACGAACAGCGAGCGCCGCATCAGCCGCGTGCGCGCGGCCGTGGCGGCGCCGGGCGAGGCGCGCAGCGATTTCGCCATCGCCACCGAGTTCGCGCAGCGGCTGGAAGGCCGGCTGCGGCCCGGAAAACCCCCGCTCTTCGCCTATGCCTCGCCGCAAGCCGCGTGGCTGGAGCACCGCGAAAGCACGCGCGGGCGGGACCTGGACATCACCGGCCTGAGCTGGGACGTGCTGGAGACGGCCGGGCCGCAGCAGTGGCCCATGCCGCAGGGCGCCACGCAGGGCCGCGCGCGCCTCTATGAAGACGGCGTGTTTCCCACCGCCGACGGCCGCGCCAGGTTCGCCGACCTGGCTTATGAGCCCGTGGCCGAGCCGCGCGACGGCCGCTTTCCCTTCAGCCTCAACACCGGGCGGCTGCGCGACCAGTGGCACGGCATGAGCCGCACGGGGGTGTTGGGCCGCCTCTTCGGCCACGTGCCGGAGCCGGCGGTGGAGCTGCATCCGCAGGAGCTGGCGCGGCTGAACGTGGCCGAGGGCGACCTGCTGCACGTCACCTCGCGGCGTGGCTCCATCCTGCTGCCCGTGGCCGCCAACGAGGGCGTGCCGCTGACGCAGGCCTTCATTCCCATGCACTGGGGCTCGGAGTTCGTCTGCGGCCGCAGTAGCCGCGGCGAACCGCTGGCGGGCGTCAACGCCCTCACCTCGCCCGCGTTCTGCCCCATCTCCAAGCAGCCGGAGCTCAAGCACGCGGCGGTGAAGCTGCTCAAGGCCGAGCTGCCGTGGCGGCTGCTGGCCCTGGCCTGGCTGCCGGACGAGGACGCGCAGGCCGCGCGCACCGCGCTGCGCCCGCTGATGGAGCGCTTCGACTACGCCAGTTGCGTGCCCTTCGGCCACCAGCGCAGCGGCGTGCTGTTCCGCGCCGCGGCCGACGCGCCGCCGCCGCTGGAGCTGGTCGACGAGGTCGAGCGGCTGCTGGGCCTGGCCGGCCCCGGCGTGCGCGCCCTGCGCTACGAGGACCGCAAGCGTGGCCAGCGCCGCACGGTCAAGCTCGCCACGGTGGGCGGCGACAGCCGGCTCGAAGCCGTGCTGCTGGCCGGCGACGCCAGCGCCGAGAGCTGGATCAAGGCCCTGCTGCAGGATGAGCTGCCCGCCCAAGCCTACGGCCGGCTGCTGCTGGCCCCCGGCGCCAAGCCCCCCGTGGCGCTGGCGCCGCGCGGCAAGCAGGTGTGCGCCTGCTTCAACGTGAGCGAGCCGCAAATCCGCGAGGCCCTCACCGGCTGCCGCGGCAGCGGCGTCGAGCGCCTGTCGCAGTTGCAGTCTCAACTGCGCTGCGGCACCAACTGCGGCTCCTGCGTGCCGGCGCTCAAGACGCTGGTGGCGGCCACGCCCGCGACCGCGCCAGCGCCTACAGTGGCGGCTTGAGGCGGCGGCATGGCGGCGGTGAAGGCCATGGGCGGTACCTACGGCAAGGCGCTCGGTGAAAACCCGTTGAGCCTGTCCGGGTGCGGCGTTCCGGCCCGCTTCTTGCGAAACGCGCCCGGGGGACAATCTGACATGAGCATTTCGAGCTACATCAAAGAAATCGGCCGCGGCGCCAACGGCGCGCGTTCATTGACGCAGGAGCAGGCGCGCGAGGTCATGGGGCAGGTGCTGGACGGCAGCGTCAGCGACCTGGAAGTCGGCGCCTTCGCCATAGGCATGCGCATGAAGGGCGAGACGGCCGAGGAGCTGGCGGGCTTCCTGGCCGCGGCGCACGAGCGCTGCCTGGCCATCCCGTCGAACCAGCCGGTCGTGGTGCTGCCCACCTACAACGGCGCGCGGCGGCTGCCCAACCTGACACCGCTGCTGGCGCTGCGCCTGGCGCAGGAAGGCGTGCGCGTGCTGGTGCACGGCCCGCTGCAGGACCCCAAGCGCGTCACCAGCGCCGAGGTGTTCCAGAGCCTGGGCCTGCCGGCGGTGCGCACGGCGCAGGAGGCCGAGCGCGCTTGGGCGCGGCACGAGCCGGCCTTCATGCGCATCGACGCGCTGTGCCCGCCGCTGTCGCGGCTGCTGGACGTGCGCTGGGTCATCGGCCTGCGCAACTCCGGCCACACCATCGCCAAGATGCTCAACCCCGTGCGCGGCGCGCGCGCGGTGCGCGTCACCAACTACACGCACCCCGAATTCGGCCAGTTGCTGGCGCAGTACGCGCAGAACGAGCAGGCCGACATGCTGCTCATGCGCGGCACCGAGGGTGAGCCCGTGGCCGACGCGCGCCGCGTGCCGCGCATGGACGTGTCGCTGCGCGGCGTGGCGCGCGAAGAGCTTTCCTGCCCCGCGCAGGACGGCGCGCTGGCGCAGTTGCCCGTGCTGCCGCGCGACAACGACGCGGCCACCACCGCGCACTACATCCAGTCGGTGCTCAGCGGCGAAAAGCCCGCGCCCGCGCCGCTGGAACGCCAGGTCGAACTGCTGCTGGCCGCCGTGGCCGCCATGCAGGACGAGGCGCTGGAACACAGCGCATAACGCCCCTCCGACGCAAACATGACAAACCGGACACAGGCGCTCAGCGAATCGACATCCCGTGCGGCCACTTCGCGGCTGCGAGCCTTGTCCGGCAGCGCCGGCGCCGCGCGGCGCCCTGTTGGAGATTGCGCGCTGGTGGGTGCCGGCCCGGGCGACCCGCAACTGCTGACGCTGGCGGCACTGCGCGCCATTCGGCGCGCCACGGTGCTGCTGGTGGATGAGCTGGTGCCCGGCGAGCTGGTGGAGTTCGCGCTGCGCGGTTTGAAACGCCGGCCGCGCATCGTCCCCGTGGGCAAGCGCGGCGGTTGCGCCAGCACGCCGCAGCGTTTCATCGAACGGCTCATGGCCGCCGAGGCCCTAACCGGGCAGCGCGTGGTGCGGCTCAAGGGGGGCGACCCCTTCATCTTCGGCCGCGGCGGCGAGGAAGTGCAGGCGCTGCAGGCGCAGGGCATTCCCACGCGCGTGGTCAACGGCATCACCTCGGGGCTGGCCGCCGCCACGGGGCTGGGCGTGCCGCTGACGCACCGCGCGCATGCGCAGGGCGTCATCTTCGTCACCGGCCATGCCAAGTCCGGCGGCAGCACGCCGGATTGGGCCGTGCTCGCGCAGGCCGCGGCGCTGGGCCTCACGCTGGTGGTCTACATGGGCGTGGCGCAGGTGGACCAGCTGCATGCCGGCCTGGTGCAGGGCCTGCCCGGCACCACGCCGGTGGCCGTGGTGCAGCACGCCAGCCTGCCCCAGCAGCGTGAGCTGGTCACGACGCTGGCCGAGCTGCCGCGCGCGCTGCGCGACGCCGGCTTGGGCAGCCCGGCCATCATGGTCATCGGCGAAGTGGTGAACGCGCGCACGCTGGCGGCGCAGGCGCAGCACCAGCTGCACCAGGCGGGGCATCAGACGGAGCAATCCGCGCAGGCCGTCACGCCGGGCGCGGGCACGTCCGCCCCGCAAAGGGCCCGCCGCCGCGCCTGACACGGGGAAACCCGGACAATCGCGCCCCATGTCTGAACCATGGGATTGCGTCGTCGTCGGCGCGGGCGCGGCCGGCCTGTTTTGCGCCGGCATTGCAGGGCAATTGGGCTTGCGGGTGCTGGTCGTGGACCACGCGCCCAAGGTCGCTGAAAAGATCCGCATCTCCGGCGGCGGGCGCTGCAACTTCACCAACCGCGAGGCCTCGCCGGCCAACTACTTGGGCGAGAACCCGCATTTCTGCCGCTCGGCACTGGCGCGCTACACGCCCGCCGACTTCATCGGCCTGATGAGGAAGTACGGCATCCCCTTCCACGAGAAGCACAAGGGCCAGCTCTTTTGCGACCGCTCGGCGGAAGACGTGATTGAGATGCTGCTGTCCGAGTGCGAGGCCGGCCGCGTCACGCGCTGGCAGCCGTGCAAGGTGCTGGACGTGCGCGCCACGGCCGAGGGCTACGACATCGACACCGACCGCGGCACGCAGCGCACGGCGCGCGTGGTGGTGGCCACGGGCGGCCTCTCGATTCCCAAGATAGGCGCGACCGACTTCGGCTTCCGCCTGGCCAAGCAGTTCGGCCACCGCGTGGTGGAACCCCGCCCCGCCCTGGTGCCGCTGACCTTCGACGCGCCGACCTGGGCCGCCTTCGCACCGCTGGCGGGCATCGCGCTGGAGGTGGGCATCGAGACCGGCGCGGGCAAGAAGCCCATGCGCTTCCTGGAAGACCTGCTGTTCACGCACCGCGGCCTGAGCGGCCCGGCGGTGCTGCAGATCAGCAGTTTTTGGGTGCCGGGGCAGCCGCTGCGCATCGACCTGGCGCCGGGCCGCGACCTGGGCGCGCTGCTGCGCGAGGCCAAGGGCAAGAGCAAGCGCCAGTTGGGCAACGAGCTGGGCCAGTTGCTGCCGCAACGCCTGGCCGAGGCCTGGCTGCAGCGCGCCGGCGTGGAAGGCGGCACGCCCATGCCGCAGGCGCGCGACAAGGACCTCAATGCCCTGGGGACGGCCCTTGGGCGCTGGAAGCTGCTGCCGGACGGCAGCGAGGGCTGGCGCAAGGCCGAGGTGACGGCCGGCGGCGTGGACACGCGCGAGCTCAACCAGCAGTCCATGGAGAGCAAGAAGCAGCCGGGCCTGCACTTCATTGGCGAGGTGGTGGACGTCACCGGCTGGCTGGGCGGCTACAACTTCCAGTGGGCCTGGGCCAGCGCCGCGGCCTGCGCGCGGGCCATGGCCGAGGCGCAGGTGGCGGCAGCCTGAGCGACAACGGCCACGGCCTGGCTCGCGGCGCGGCGCGGGCGTTTTTTGCCTGTCCATCACCCCAAGGGGCGTTGCGATTTTTCGGCGCCGCGCAGGTCCTGGTGGCGCTTGATACGCATCAGCTTGTGGAGCACTGATTTACGTGGGTTATACTCCGCGTTTTGCTGGCAAACCCGCGTGTCGATCCGGCTCACGGATTCCGGAACTTCCGGTGGCGGACACCGAGCGCAACTACTGAAGGAAATCCCCTTTCATGACCACGATTCGCGTCAAAGAGAACGAGCCTTTCGATGTGGCCCTGCGCCGCTTCAAGCGCACCATTGAGAAACTGGGCCTGTTGACCGAGCTGCGTGCGCGCGAGTTCTACGAGAAGCCCACTGCCGAGCGCAAGCGCAAGAAGGCTGCCGCCGTCAAGCGCCACTACAAGCGCGTGCGCAGCATGCAGCTGCCCAAGAAGCTGTACTGATCCGGCGCGAGCCTTGCGCTCGCTTCAACTGCCGAAACAGTCAAGCCCGCGCGGGACGCCGTCGCGGGCTTTTGCTTTTCTGGAAGCGACTTTCCGGAACCGAATTTTTTGGAGAACGACGATGGCCTTGAAGGACCAGATCACCGAAGACATGAAGTCCGCCATGCGCGCCAAGGAGTCGCTGCGGCTGTCCACCGTCCGGCTGCTGCTGGCCGCGATCAAGCAAAGGGAAGTGGACGAGCGCATCACGCTGGACGATGCGCAGGTGGTGTCGGTGGTGGACAAGCTGGTCAAGCAGCGCAAGGACTCCATTGCCGCCTACACCCAGGCCGGCCGCCAGGACCTGGCCGATGCCGAAGCCGCGGAAATGCAGGTGCTGCAGGCCTACCTGCCGCAGCGCCTGACGCAAGAGGAAGTGCAGGCCGAGGTGGATGCGCTGGTGGCCGAGCTGGGCGCCGCGGGCCCCGGCGACATGGGCAAGGTCATGGGTGCGGCCAAGACGAAGCTTGCCGGCAAGGCCGAGATGGCGATGGTGTCCGCCGCCGTCAAGCAGGCCCTCAGCCGCTAAGCTCGCGGCCATGAACAACCCCGCCGAAATCCAGATCCGCCCGCTCACGGCCGACCTCTGCGTGGCGCCGCAGCTCCCGCCTGAGGCCATGGCCGAGGTGGCGCGCGCCGGCTTTGCCAGCGTGATCAACAACCGCCCCGACTTCGAAGGCGGCCCCGATCAGCCCACCAGCAGCGCCATCGAGGCCGCCGCCCGCGCCGCCGGGCTGGAGTACCGCCACCTGCCGGTGGCGCCGGGCTACCAGTCGCCGGAAGAAGCCGCCGCCTTCGCGCAGCTGCTGCAAGAGCTGCCCAAGCCCGTGCTGGCCTTTTGCCGCACCGGCACGCGCAGCACCAAGCTGTTCGCCCTGTCGCAGCAGGCGCCGCAGGGCTGAGTTTCACGGCGGGAAACCGCTGTCCTGAGTGAACGCCCAGGGCTGGCGCAACGCCAGCCCGCGCGCCCAGCGCGGTGCTGGGCACCCGACTGTTCAGTTTCGTGCCCGCTGGCCGCCCATTGCATGGGGGCCATCGTTCAGATTTCTGAACGATGCGGCCTGCAAATTCAGCCGCCCAAGTCAGCCGCCCAAGTAGGCCGCCTGCACCTGGGGATCGTCCAGCAGCGTGCGGCCGGGGCCTTGCAGGACGATGCGGCCGGTCTCCAGCACATAGGCCTGGCTGGCAATGCGCAGCGCCTGGCGCACGTTCTGCTCCACCAGCAGGATGGTCAGCCCCGTGCGGTTGATGCCCACCAGCGTCCGGAAGATCTCCTGCACCACGATGGGGGCCAGGCCCATGGAGGGCTCGTCCAGCAGCAGCACGCGCGGCTTGGCCATGAGCGCGCGGCCGATGGCCAGCATCTGCTGCTCGCCGCCGGAGAGGTTGCCGGCGTAGCCGTTGAGGCGCTCCTTCAGGCGAGGGAACAGCTCGAAGATGCGCTCCATCTCGCCGGGCGACGCCTTGCGCCCCGGGCGGCTGTAGGCGCCCAGCTCCAGGTTCTCGCGCACGGTGAGCTGCGTGAGCATGGCCCGCCCCTCGGCCACCTGCACGATGCCGCGCGAGACGCGCTCGTGCGGCTTCAAGCGCGCCAGGTCCTGGCCCTCGAACAGGAAGCGGCCGGCCCTGGGTTTCACCAGGCCCGACAACGCCATCAGCGTCGTGGATTTGCCGGCGCCGTTGGCGCCGACCAGCGCGGTGATCTCGCCCTCGCGCAGCTCGAAATCCACGCCCTTGACGGCCTCGATGTGGCCGTAGGCCACCTGCAGGCCCTCCACGCGCAGCAGCGGCGCGGCGGAGGTGCTCGTCGTCGTGCCGGTGCTCATGCCGTGGCCTCCTGCAGCGGGTCTTCGTCGCGGCCCAGGTAGGCCTCGATCACTTGCGGGTCGCGCTGGACGACCTCCGGCACGTCGTCGCAGATGATGCGGCCGAAGTTGAGCACCGCCACGCGCTCGCACAGGCCCATCACGAAGCGCATGTCGTGCTCGATCATGAAGATGCCGTAGCCCCGCGCGCGGATGTTGCGGATCTCGACCATCAGCTCCGTCTTCTCGCTGGCGTTCATGCCGGCCACAGGCTCGTCCAGCAGCAGCAGCTTGGGCTCGGTGGCCAGCGCGCGCGCCAGCTCCAGGCGGCGCTGCTCGCCGTAGGAGAGGCTGTCGGCGGTGGCGCGGGCCTTGTGGTCCAGCCGCACCCAGGACAGCAGCTCCAGCGCGCGCTCGCGTGCCTGCTTCTCGGCCATGCGCACGGCCGGGCTGGAGAACAGCGTGCCCAGGGCGCCGTAGCCCAGGTGGCGGTGCATGCCCACCACCACGTTGTCCAGCAGGCTCATCTCCTTGAACACGCGGATGTTCTGGAAGGTGCGCGCGATGCCGCGGCGCGTCACTTCAAACGGCTGCAGGCCGACCAGGCTTTGCTTGTCGAAGGTGATGCTGCCGCCCGTGGGCCGGAACAGCCCGGTGATGAGGTTGAAGACGGTGGTCTTGCCGGCGCCGTTGGGACCGATCAGGCCGAAGATGCTGCCCTCGGGGGGCAGGGCGATGTTGACGTCCTGCAGCACGTGCAGGCCGCCAAAGCGCATGGAGACGTTGGCGAGTTCAAGCATGTTGTCAGCGCCTTTCAGCGCCCTCCCCGGCCCAGCAGGCGGCGCAGCCGCGCCGGGTCCCACAGGCCGCGCGGCAGGAACAGCGTGATCACGACCAGGATGAGGCCGTTGACCACGAGGCGGAAATCCTTGAGCGAGCGCAGCAGCTCCGGCAGCAGCGTGAGGATCACGGCGCCCAGCACCGGGCCGGTCAGGCCGTTGATGCCGCCCAGGATGGCCATGGTCAGGATCTCGACGCCGCGGTCGAAGTTGTATTCGTTGGGGCCGATGAAGAAGGTCAAGTGCGCGTTGAGCGCGCCGGCCAGCCCGGCCAGCGCCGCGCCCAGGACGAAGGCGAGCAGCTTGTGCGACGCGACGTTGATGCCCATGAGGGCGGCGGCAGTCTCGTCCTCCTTGATGGCCTCGAAGGCGCGGCCCACGCGGGTGCGGCGCAACTGCCACAACACGAACAGCGCCAGCACCACCGCCAGCAGCACGTGCCACCACTGCGTGAGCTGCGGAATGCCGTTCAGGCCCAGCGCGCCGCCGGTCCAGTCCTCGGTGTTGAGGATGAGGATGCGCACCACCTCGCCGAAGCCCAGCGTCGCCATGGCGAGATAGACACCCGACAGCCGCAGCGTGGGCTTGCCGATCAGGAAGGCCACGATGGACGGCGCCACCATGCCCGCCAGCAGCGCCAGCGGGAACGGCGTGGCGGTGTTCATGGTCAGCAGCGAGGCGGTGTAGGCGCCTATGCCCATGAAGGCGGCGTTGGCCATGGCCAGCAGCCCGCAGGACAGCGTGAGGTAGATGGACAGCGCCAGCAGCGCGTTGGTGCCCAGCGTGAGCACCAGGTTGCTGTAGACGGCCCAGAAGTTGTCAAAGGAATCCATCTCGGGTCGTCACGCCTTGCGCTGTTGCAGCTTGCCGAACAGGCCCGTGGGCCGCACCAGCAGGATCAAATACAGAAGGCCGAAGGCCACGGCGTCGCGCATGGTGGAGCCGATGTAGGCCACGGACATCACTTCGGCGAAGCCCAGGAACAATCCGCCCAGCAGCGCGCCGCGGATGTCGCCCATGCCGCCCAGGATGATCACGGCGATGCCCTTGTGCAGCATGGGCTGACCCATGAGCGGGAACACGGCGTTGGACGACAGGCCGATGAGCACGCCGGCGAGGCCCCCCAGCGCCGCGGCGACGAAGGAGGTCAGCATGAACAGGCCTTCGACATTGATGCCCAGCAGCCACGCGGCCTTGGGCGACTCGGCGATGGCGCGCAGCGCGCGGCCCAGTTGCGTGCGCTGCAAGCCCAGCAGCAGCACGGCCATGAGCGCGAAGGACAGCAGGATGATCCCCAGCTCCAGCACCGTCAGGTGCAGCCCACCCAAGTCCAGCGCGGCGTCGGGCACCACCTCCTGCGGGAAGCGCTTGTTCTCCGCGCCGAAGAGGCCCTGCACCGTGCTGGTCACGGCGATGCCGATGCCGATGGTGGTGATCATGGGAATGAGGTGCGGCGCGTCGTTGGCGCGCAGACGGCGCAGCACCAGGCGGTCGATCAGCAGGCCGAACACGCCGCTGATGAGCGCGCCCAGCACGGCCGCGGCCCACAGCGGCAGCTGGAAATGCTCCACGAACACCAGCGCCGCGTAGGCGCCCACGGTGAACATGGCGCCGTGCGCGAGGTTGATCACCCCCAGCACGCCGAAGACCAGCGTGAAGCCCAGTGCGAACAGGGCATACACGCAGCCCAGCGACAGGGCGTTGATGAGTTGTTGTTGGAGCATGGCAGGCTTGAAGGAAAGCGACCGCGGTGCGCCTGGCGGCACACCGCGGTCTTCAAGTCGGCGGGCCGTGCGGCCCTGGAATTACTTCTCGATCGAGAACTTGCCGCCGCGCGTGACGCTGACGATGGCGGTCTGGTTGGCGTCGTAGCCGGCGGGGCGGCCGGCCTTGTCGTTGGCGCGGCGGAACTGGAAGTCGCCGGTGGCGCCGCTCCACTTCACCTCGGGCAGCGCGTTGCGCAGCGCCACGCGGTCGGCGGGCAGGTTGCCGCTGAGCTTGACCTTCTTGAGCGCCTGGGCGGCGATGTACAGGCCGTCGTAGGCCTGGGCGGCGAACTGGTCCGGCGCGGTCTTGAACTTAGAGGTGTAGGCCACGACGAACTTGCGGTTGGCCTCGGACTGGTTCTCGATGGACCAGGGGCTGCCCACCCACAGGCCCTCGGCCTTGTCCTTGGCCAGGTCGAACACCTTGACGGAGTTCATGCCGTTGCCGCCGATGATGGGCACGTTCAGGCCGAGCTGGCGGGCCTGCACCATGATGGGCGCGCCCTCGGCCAGCAGGGCCGACAGGACGATGGCGTCGGGGCTGCTGGCCTTGATCTTGGTGAGCTGGGCCTTGAAGTCCACGTCGCCCTTGGCGAACGTCTCCGTGGTGGTCACGGGGATGTTGAGGTCGGCCAGGGCCTTCTTGAAGTTGTCGTAGCCGCTCTTGGTGAAGACGTCGTCATTGCCGTAGAGCACGGCCACCTTCTTCACGCCAGCCTTCTTGACGGCCATCTTCAGCGTCTCCGGCAGCACGTCGGCCTCGGTGACGGAGTTGCGGAACACGAAGTCGCCGATGGAGGTGATGCCGTCGGCGGTGTTGGAGGTGCCGAACACCACGGTCTTGGCGCCCTGGGCGATGGGGTCGGCGGCCTGCGCGGAGTTGGACAGCGTCGGGCCGAAGACCATCAGCACCTGGTCCTGGAAGATCAGCTTCTTGAAGACGTTGATCGCCTCTTCCTTCTTGCCCTGCTCGTCCTCGATGACCAGCGCGATCTTGTTGCCGCCCACGCCGCCGGCGGCGTTGATCTCGTCGGCCGCGAGCTGGAAGCCGTTGCGGATGGCGGTGCCGTACTGCGCCGCGCCGCCGGACAGCGCCTCGGCCACGCCGATCTTGAGGTCGGCCGCTTGGGCAAAGGAGGCGGCCAGCGCCGCACTCAGGAGGGTGAGCAGTTTCTTCATGAGCTTGTCTCAGCGGTGTATAGGAGTTGAGCGCCGGGGACGCCCGCCACACGGGCAACCGGCGAGTGTACGACGGCAACCAAATGCGTCAGCAGGGCGTCAGTTGGGACAGGCCTGAAGCCGTTCCAGGCCTTGGGCAGCGCCGCAAGCGGCGGCGCGGGCCGGGGTTTCAAACGCGCCGCGCGGGGCCCGGGCTTACAGGCCGGCGACCTTCATGCGTTCCAGCAGCACGGAGCCGGTGGTCTTGCTGCCCATGGTGAACTCGTCGGCGCCCACGGCCACGATCTGCTTGAGCATCTCGCCCAAGTTGCCGGCGATGGTGATTTCCTGCACCGGGTGGACGATGCGCCCGTTTTCGACCCAGAAGCCGGTGGCGCCGCGGGAGTAGTCGCCGGTGACGAAGTTGACGCCCTGCCCCATGAGCTCGATGACGAACAGGCCGCGACCGAGCTTGCGCAGCATCTCCTCCAGGTTGTCGCCGGGCTGGGTGAGGCGGCTGGTCAGGTGCAGGTTCTGCGAGCCGCCGGCGTGGCCGGTGGTGCGCATGCCCAGCTTGCGGGCGGAGTAGCTGGAGAGGAAGTAGCCCTGCGTCACGCCGGCCTCGACCACCTTGCGCTGGCGCGTGGCCACGCCCTCGTCGTCGAACGGGGCGCTGCCCTTGCCGCGCAGGATGTGCGGGTCCTCGACCAAGTCCAGGTGATCGGCCAGGGTCTGCTTACCCAGGCTGTCGTGCAGGAAGGTGGCCTTGCGGTAGAGCGCGCCGCCGCTGGTGGCCTGCACGTAGCCGCCGATCAGGCCGGCCGCCAGCGTGGACTCGAACAGCACCGGCACCTCGCAGGTGGCGATCTTCTTGGCCTTCAGGCGCGAGAGCGCGCGCTCGGCGGCGTAGCGGCCCACGGCCTCGGGGCTGGCCATCTCGTCGGCATGGCGCATGGAGGTGTACCAGTGGTCGCGCTGCATGTCGTTGCCGCGCCCGGCGATGGGCGCGACCGACAGCGAGTGGCGCGAGCTGGCGTAGCCGCCCTTGAAGCCGCGGGTGTTGGCCGAGAGGAAGTGCGCCTGCTGCGCGGAGACGCCGGCGCCTTCGGAGTTGGTGATGCGGCGGTCCACGTCGAAGGCGGCCTGCTCGCAGCGGCGGGCCAGCTCGGCGGCGCCCTCGGCGTCGATGTCCCAGGGGTGGAAGAGGTCGAGGTCGCACGCGGCATCCGCGGGCGAGACGATGTCCTGCTCGTCGGGCAAGCCGGCGGCCGGGTCTTCGGCGGTGAAGCGGGCGATGTCGTAGGCCGCGCGCACGGTCTGCTCCAGCGCGGCGGGCGAGAAGTCGGAGGTGGAGGCGTTGCCACGGCGCTGGCCGATGTAGACGCTGATGCCCACCGACTTGTCGCGGTTGCGCTCCACGTTCTCCAGCTCGCCCTTGCGCACCGACACCGACAGGCCCACGCCCTCGGACACCTCAACGCCCGCGTCGCTGGCCCCCAGTTTCTTGGCAAGCGCCAGGGCGTCATCGACGATCTGCTCGAACTGCTCTCGCGTGTAGGCAAAAACCGGGGCGTTGGAACGGGTCATGTGGGAGATGCTTCGCGGGTGTGAAGAAGGGCCGCGGCTATCATACCCAGCGCATTTGAATCGCCATGTCCATCCCTGAATCCGATTTCCTGCCCGATGAGGGTGGGGCCGAAAGGCCCAGCAAGTCCGCCCTCAAGCGTGAGGCCCATGAACTGCAGAAGCTGGGGCAAGAGCTGATCGAGCTCCCCGACACCCGGCTGGCCGCCATTCCCATGGAGGAAGGGCTGCTCATTGCGCTGAAGGCGCTGAAGAAGACCAAGTCTCACGAGGGCCGGCGCCGCCAGCTCCAGTACGTGGGCAAGCTCATGCGCTCGGCTGACGTGGAGCCGCTGCGCGAAGCCGTCGCGGCCTTCAAGCTCGGCCACGCGCTGGACGCGGTGAAGCTGCACCGCGCCGAGCGCTGGCGCGAGGAGCTGGGCACCGACGGCGACGCCGTCACGCGCTGGATGCAGGCGCATCCGGACAGCGACGTGCAGCGCCTGCGCAGCCTCATCCGCGCCGCGCAAAAGGATGCCGCCGCGGCCCCCGAGCAGCGCCACGGCCGCGCCTGGCGCGAGCTGTTCCAGTTCATCAAGGCGGAGCTGCGCGACGATGAGTGACGACACCACCACCTCTGACGCTGCCAACGGCTTCGACCCGGTGCGCATCGGCCTGGTCTCCATCAGCGACCGCGCCAGCGCGGGCGTGTATCAAGACCAGGGCCTGCCCGCGCTGCGCGAGTGGCTCACCAAGGCGCTGCGCAACCCGGTGGCGTGGGTGGAGCGGCTGATACCGGACGAGCAGGACGGCATCAGCGCCACGCTGCGCGCGCTGGTGGACGACGAGCACTGCGACCTGGTGCTGACCACCGGCGGCACCGGCCCCGCGCCGCGCGACGTGACGCCGGAAGCCACGCTGGCCGTGGCCGACAAGGAAATGCCGGGCTTTGGCGAGCAGATGCGCCAGATCAGCCTGCGCTTCGTCCCCACGGCCATCCTCTCGCGCCAGGTGGCGGTGATCCGCGGCAAGGCGCTGGTGATCAACCTGCCGGGCCAGCCCAAGGCCATCGCCGAGACGCTGGAGGGTCTGCCCAACGCCACGCCCCCGGCGCCCGGCATCTTCGCGGCCGTGCCCTACTGCGTGGACCTGATAGGCGGGCCGTACATCGAGACGGACGCGGCGGTGTGCAAGGCGTTCCGGCCGAAGTCGGCGATCAGGGCGCCCAAGAGCTGAGCGTCGCGGCAATTCAGAAACACGAACGGCGCCCAATGGGCGCCGTTTTCGTTGCAGGGCTCGCCGCGCTTACTTCACCAGCCGGTTCAGCCGCTCCGCGTCGAAGCTCTCGGTCGTGTGCGCATCCGCCGGCAGCTCCTCCGCCGGCAGCTCCCGCGCGCGCGCAGAGAGCTTTTCAATCGCCTGCCACAGCAGCGCGATCTGGTGCTCGTGGCTGGAGGCGTTGTCGATCAGCCCCTTCATGGCCTGCGCCACCGGGTCGTCGCCCTGCGTGACGCCGTAGGCCGAGAAGCCCATGCGGGCGGCGGCGGCCTCGCGCACGGCCTCGGCATCGGCCTGAATCACCCGCGCCGGGTTGCCCACCGCGGTCGCCCCCGGCGGCACGGGCTTCACCACCACGGCGCCGGAGCCGATGCGCGCCCCCGCCCCCACCGTGAAGCCGCCCAGCACCTGCGAGTTGGCGCCCACGATCACGCCCGCCTCCAGCGTCGGGTGGCGCTTGGCGCCGCGCGTGAGCGAGGTACCGCCCAGCGTCACGCCCTGGTAGATGGTGCAGCCGTCGCCGATCTCGGCCGTCTCGCCGATCACGACGCCCATGCCGTGGTCGATGAACACCCGCCGGCCGATCTTGGCGCCGGGGTGGATCTCGATGCCGGTGAAGAAGCGCCCCAGGTGCGAGATGAAGCGGCCCAGCCAGCGCAGCTCCCGCTGCCAGCACCAGTGCGAGGCCTGGTGAAAGATCAGCGCATGCACGCCCGGATAACAGGTGAGCACCTCCCAGTTGGAGCGCGCGGCCGGGTCGCGCTCGCGGATGCAGGAGATGGTTTCACGCAATCGGCTGAACATGGTCTTGATTTCCCGGACAAGGGTTCAGAAGTGTAGGCAACCCGGGCGAACCCTGTTGCGGGAACGGCGGCACGAAAACTGCAGAAAAGTGCCGCTTCGTTTCAGCGCTTGGGCCCGCGCGCGGCGCGCTGCACGGCGCGCGCCATGCCGCGCAGGATGTGGATTTCCTCTGCCGTGGGCTGCGCGCGGTTGATGAGCTGCTGCAGCCGCGGCAGCAGTTTTTTCGGCGCGGCCGGGTCCAGGAAACCGATCTCCACCAGCATCTCGCGCCAGTGCTCCAGCGCGCCCTGCACGGCCACGCCGTCGGCCAGCTGCGCGTCCGGCACGCGCGGCACCACGCCGAAGCCGCCCAACGCCTGGCGCCAGTCGTAGGCCACGAGCTGCACGGCCTGCGAGAGGTTGAGCGAGCCGTAGTCGGGGTGCGTGGGCACGGAGAGGCAAGCGTGGCAGCGGTAGACGTCCTCGTTGCTCATGCCGTAGCGCTCGCTGCCGAAGACGAAGGCCACGCGGTGCGGCCCGGCGGCCAGGCTCGGCAACAGCTCGCGCGGGGCGAAGGTGGGCGGGCCGAAGTCGCGCGGCGTCATGGCCGTGGCGCAGGCGTAGCTGATGCCTTCGAGCGCCGCGGGCAGCGAGTCCACGATGCGCGCGCGCGCCAGGATGTCGGCCGCGCCGCTGGCCAGGGCCACCGTCTCCTCGCGGCACAGCACGTCCGCGAAGCGCGGCTGCACGAGCACCAGGTCGCTGAAGCCCATCACCTTCATGGCGCGCGCCGCCGCGCCCACGTTGCCCGGATGGCTGGTGTTGAGCAGGACGAAGCGCGTGCCTTCGCCAGCGGCGGCCTGCGGCGTGGCGGGCGTCACGCCCGGGGCGGTTTCCGTGCCGGGTTGAGCGGCATCCGCATTGGGCGTGGGGCTTGCTGGCACTTCTGAGGCGGGCATCGGCTTTAGAATCAAGGGTTTTGCGCAGCACGAATTGTCGCTGCACGCTCTTTCCTCATCGCCGCCGCAGTGTCCCTAAGCGCCCCCACGCAGCCTTGCGCGCGCGCATCAACCGTCTTACCCCTCAAGGTCCGCCCATGTCCCAAGCGCTTCATCCCATGCTCAACATCGCCATCAAGGCGGCTCGCGCGGCGGGGGCGATCATCAACCGGGCCTCGCTGGACCTGGACATCCTGCGCATCAACACCAAGGGCCCCAACGACTTCGTGAGCGAAGTGGACCAGGCGGCCGAGCAAGTGATCATCGAGACGCTGCTGCAGGCCTACCCCGGCCACGGCATCCTGGCCGAGGAGTCCGGCCGCGAGCATGGCGCGCGCAACAGCGAGTACGTCTGGATCATCGACCCGCTGGACGGCACCACCAACTTCATCCACGGCTTCCCGGTCTACGCCGTCTCCATCGCGCTGGCGCACCGCGGCGTGGTGCAGCAGGCCGTGGTGTACGACCCCTCGCGCAACGACCTGTTCTACGCCACGCGCGGCCGCGGCGCCTTCTTGAATGACCGCCGCCTGCGCGTGTCCAAGCGCACCCGCCTGCAGGACGCGCTCATCGGCACCGGCTTCCCCTTCCGCCGCGGCGACAACTTCAAGCGCTACATGAAGATGTTCGAGGAGGTCATGCAGCAGTGCGCCGGCCTGCGCCGCCCCGGCGCCGCCGCCCTGGACCTGTGCTACGTGGCCGCGGGCTACTACGACGGCTTCTTCGAGACGGGCCTGAACCCCTGGGACATCGCCGCGGGCTCGCTCATCATCACCGAGGCCGGCGGCCTGATCGGCAACTTCACCGGCGAGAGCGACTACCTCTACCAGCGCGAAGTCGTGGCCGGCAGCCCGCGCATCTACGGCCAGCTGGTGCAGATCCTCTCGCCCTACAGCCGCGTCATCAAGGCCGACGAGGCCGAGGGCGCCGCCGCGGAAGCCGGTGCGCAGGCCACGCCGGAGCAGGCCCTGGCCGACAGCCTCAAGGCCGAGGCGCCCGCCGAAGCGCCCGCGCCCAAGAAGGGCCCGGTGCGCATCCGCAAGGGCGAGGCCGCCGCGTCCAGCACGGGCACGGACACCGTGAACCAGCCCACGCCGCCCGCCGAAGACGCCCCCTTCTGACCTGAAAGCCGAAAGCGCCCCGCCCCCATGGCCCTGGACGAGAAAGCCCTCGCCGCGCACACGCCGGTGATGCAGCAGTACCTGCGCATCAAGGCGGACTTCCCCGACGCCCTCGTGCTCTTTCGCATGGGGGATTTCTACGAGGTGTTCTTCGACGACGCCCGCCGCGCCAACCGGCTGCTGGACGTCACGCTGACCACGCGCGGCCAGAGTGCCGGCGAGCCCGTGCTCATGGCCGGCGTGCCCGTGCACGCGCTGGAGAGCTACCTGGGCAAGCTCATCCGCCTGGGCGAGGCCGTGGCCATCGCCGAGCAGGTGGGCGACGTCAACGCCAAGGGCCCGGTGGAGCGCAAGGTGGTGCGCGTGGTCACGCCCGGCACCATCACCGACACCGAGCTGCTCAACGAGCGCCAGGACACGCTGCTGCTGGCCGCGCACAACAAGGGCAAGGTCTGGGGCCTGGCCTGGCTGAGCCTGTCCACCGCGCAACTGGGCATGACGGAGTGCAGCGAGCGCGAGCTGCCGGCCTGGCTGGCCCGCCTGGCGCCGGCCGAGATCCTGCACGGCGAGACGGGCGAGCCCTCTCCCATGCTGGCCGCGGCTTGCGCCGCCCTCACCCGGCGCCCGGCCTGGCAGTTCGACGGCCCCGGCGGCCAGCGCAAGCTGTGCGCGCAGCTCCAGGTGGCCAGCCTGCAGGCCTTCAAGGCCCAGGACTTGAGCGTCGGCCACGCCGCCGCCTGCGCGCTGCTGGCCTACGCCGAGCACACGCAGGGCCAGGCGCTGTCGCACGTGGCCACGCTGCGCGTGGAGCGCGCCGACGAGCTGCTGGACCTGCCCCCGGCCACGCAGCGCAACCTGGAGCTGACGCAGACGCTGCGCGGCGACAGCGGCCCCACCCTGCTGTCGCTGCTGGACGGCTGCCGCAGCGGC
This sequence comes from Azohydromonas lata, assembly GCF_034427735.1. Classification (NCBI taxonomy): domain Bacteria; kingdom Pseudomonadati; phylum Pseudomonadota; class Betaproteobacteria; order Burkholderiales; family Sphaerotilaceae; genus Azohydromonas; species Azohydromonas lata. Next base: position 28,940 of record NZ_JAXOJX010000010.1, on the reverse strand, counting down.
ATGGGCAGCCGGCTGCTGCGCCAGTGGCTCACGCAGCCCCCGCGCGCCCGCGACGCGGCCAAGAAGCGCCACGAGGCCATAGGCCAGTTCCACCAGCAGGGCTTCGAGCCGCTGCGCGAGCAACTGCGCCAGATCAGCGACGTGGAGCGCATCGCCTCGCGCATCGCGCTGCGCCAGGTGCGCCCGCGCGAGCTGGCGGGCCTGCGCGAGACGCTGCTGACGCTGCCCGCGCTGGAAGCCACCGTGCCCGAAGGCGCGCCGCTGCTGCTCGTGCTCAAGGCCGCGCTGTTGCCCCCGCCGGAGATCGGCCAGCTGCTGCAGCGCACGCTGCTGGCCGAGCCCGCGGCGCTGCTGCGCGACGGCGGCGTGATCGCCCCCGGGCTGGATGCCGACCTCGACGAGCTGCGCGGCATCAACGAGCACTGCGACGCCTACCTGCTCGCGCTGGAGACCCGCGAGCGCGAGCGCACGGGCATCTCCAACCTGCGCGTGCAGTACAACAAGGTCCACGGCTTCTACATCGAGGTCACCACCGGCCAGCTCGGCCGCGTGCCCGACGACTACCGCCGCCGCCAGACCCTCAAGAACGCCGAGCGTTTCATTACGCCGGAGCTCAAGGCCTTCGAGGACAAGGCGCTGTCGGCGCAGGAGCGCGCGCTGGCGCGGGAAAAGTGGCTCTATGAACAGCTGCTGGACCAGTTGCAGCCGCACCTTCCGGTGCTGCTGGAGCTGGCGCGGGCGCTGGCCGCGCTGGACGTGCTGTCCACGCTGGCCGAGCGCGCGGCCACGCTCGACTGGTGCCGGCCGCAGTTCGTCCCGCAGCCCTGCATAGACATCGAGGCCGGCCGCCACCCGGTGGTGGAGTCGCGCCTGGCCGAGACCGGCGGCGCCGCCTTCATCGCCAACCACTGCCGGCTGGACGCGCGCACGCGCATGCTCGTGATCACCGGCCCCAACATGGGCGGCAAGAGCACCTACATGCGCCAGGTGGCGCTCATCGCCCTCATGGCCGCCATGGGCAGCTACGTGCCGGCCAAGAGCTGCCGCCTGGGGCCCATGGACGCCATCCACACGCGCATCGGCGCGGCCGACGACCTGGCCAACGCGCAGTCCACCTTCATGCTGGAGATGACGGAGGCGGCGGCCATCGTCCACAGCGCCACCGAGCACAGCCTGGTGCTCATGGACGAGATCGGCCGCGGCACCTCCACCTTCGACGGCCTGGCCCTGGCCGGCGCCATCGCCAGCCACCTGCACGACCGCAACCGCGCCTTCACGCTGTTCGCCACGCACTACTTCGAGCTGACAGCCTTCCCGGAAAAGCACCCGCAGGCCATCAACGTGCACGTGAGCGCGGTGGAAAGCGGCGCGCACGACATCGTTTTCCTGCACGAGATACAGAGCGGCCCGGCGAGCCGCAGCTACGGCGTGCAGGTGGCGCGGCTGGCAGGCATGCCGGCCTCGCTCATCCGCCAGGCCCGCGCGACGCTGGAGGCGCTGGAAGCGCAGCAGCGCCAGGGCGAGCAGCAGGTGGACCTTTTTGCCGCGCCGCCCGCGGCCCCCGAGCAGGTGTGCGAGCCCTCGGCGCTGGAGGAGGCGCTGGCGGGCATCAACCCTGACACCCTCACACCACGCGAGGCGTTGGACGCGCTCTACCGCCTGAAAAATCTCATAGCGGAGGCGACATGACCTACTGCATCGGCATCCGGCTCGACGCCGGCCTCGTTTTCCTCTCCGACTCGCGCACCAACGCGGGCATGGACCAGATCAGCACCTTCCGCAAGATGATGGTGTATGAGCGCCCCGGCGACCGCTTCATGGCGCTGCTGTCCGCGGGCAACCTGAGCATCTCGCAGTCGGTGCGCGAGCTGCTGCAGGTCGAGCGCATAGAGGGCGCGCCGGGCGAGCCGCCCATCACCATCTGGAACGCGCGCAGCATGTTCGACGCCGTGCGCGTGCTCAGCGCCTCGGTGCGCCGCGTCTACGAGCAGGACGGCCACGCGCTCAAGCGCCACGGCATCGACTTCAACACCGCGCTGATCTTCGGTGGCCAGATCGGCCGCGAGCCCATGCGCATGTTCCTCGTCTACTCCGAGGGCAACTTCATCGAGGCCACGCGCGAGACGCCCTACTTCCAGATCGGCGAGAGCAAGTACGGCAAGCCCGTGCTGGACCGCCTCATCAACCCGCGCACCTCGCTGGACGTGGCCGCCAAGTGCGCGCTGGTGAGCATGGACTCCACGCTCAAGTCCAACCTCTCCGTGGGCCTGCCGCTGGACCTGCTGGTCTACCGCGCCGGCGAGCTGCGCGCGGACAGCATGATCTGCATCGACGAGTTCAACCCCTACTTCCAGATGGTGCGCAGCACCTGGGGGCAGCGGCTGCGCGAGGTGTTCGACGCCATGGACAACCCGCGCTGGGACGGCGGCGACAGCGCCCACCCGCTGCTGGCGAGCTCCGAGCGCTTCGAGCCGCTGACCAAGATCGTCAGCCCCGACACGCGGCTGGCCGCGGGATGAGCCCCGGCGACGCGCCAGCCACTGCCGCCGCGCCGCGCTGCATCGTCTTCGCCCACGGCAACGGCTTTCCGGCCGGCACCTACGCGCGGCTGTTCGAGGCCTGGCGCGCCGCGGGCTACGAGGTGCTGGCGCCGCACAAGGTCGGCCACGACCCGCGCTTCCCCGTGGGCGACGGCTGGGGGCGGCTGCGCGACGAGCTGGCGCACTTCATCGAGCGCCACGCCACGGCGCCGGTGTTCCTGGTGGGCCACTCCTTGGGCGGGCTGCTGTGCCTCAAGACCGCGGCGCGGCGCCCGCAGCTCGCGCGCGGCGTGGTGGTGCTGGACTCGCCCATCGTCACCGGCTGGCGCGCGCACGCCGTGCACCTGGCCAAGGCCACGGGGCTGATGCCGCGCCTCTCGCCCGGGCGCATCTCCAGCCGCCGCCGGCGCGAGTGGCCCACGCGCGAGGCCGTGGCGCAGCACTTCGCCAACAAGTCGGTGTTCGCGCGCTGGGACCCGCGGGTGCTGGCCGATTACGTGCAGGCCGGCTTCGAGGAGCGCGAGGGCCGCGTGCACCTGGCCTTCGAACCCGCGGTGGAAACGCGCATCTACGACACGCTGCCCCACGACATGGCGCGCACGCTGCGCCGCCATGCGCTGCAGTGCCCGCTGGGCTTCATCGCCGGCACGCAGTCCGAGGAAATGCGCCGCGGCGGCATGGATCTGGCCAAGCGCCTGGCCGGCGAGCGCTTTCGCAGCATCGAGGGCACGCACCTCTATCCCATGGAAAGCCCCGCGCCGACAGCGGCACTCGTCCTCGAGTTGCTGGCCGCCATGTCCTGAGCCCAGCCCGGGTCGTCAGGGAGGGGCCAAACGCGGCCCGTATAATCGCGCTTTACCACCAAGGCATCCGTGCGCCTGGCACCCAGGCTGCGTAGAAGCGGATGCGCGCTCCATGACCAAGTTCGTCTTCGTCACCGGCGGTGTGGTGTCCTCGCTGGGCAAGGGCATCGCGTCGGCGTCCCTGGCCGCGATCCTCGAATCGCGCGGCCTCAAGGTCACCCTCATCAAGCTGGACCCCTACATCAACGTCGATCCCGGCACGATGTCGCCTTTCCAGCACGGCGAGGTGTTCGTCACCGACGACGGCGCTGAGACCGACCTCGACCTCGGCCACTATGAGCGCTTCATCACCACGCGGATGAAGCGCAGCAACAACTTCACCACCGGCCAGATCTACAAGTCGGTGCTGGAGAAGGAGCGCCGCGGCGACTACCTCGGCAAGACCGTCCAGGTCATTCCGCACATCACCAACGAGATCCAGGATTTCATCAAGCGCGGCGCGGGCTACGGCACGGCCGACGCGGTGGACGTGGCCATCGTGGAGATCGGCGGCACGGTGGGCGACATCGAGTCGCTGCCCTTCCTGGAGGCCACGCGCCAGATGAGCCTGCGCATGGGCGCGGCCAACACCGCCTTCGTCCATCTCACCTACGTGCCCTGGATAGGCGCCGCGGGCGAGCTCAAGACCAAGCCCACGCAGCACACGGTGCAAAAGCTGCGCGAGATCGGCATCCAGCCCGACGCGCTGCTGTGCCGCGCGGACCGCCGCATCCCGGATGACGAGCGCGACAAGATCTCGCTGTTCACCAACGTGCAGGAAGCCGGCGTCATCTCCATGTGGGACGTGGACACCATCTACAAGGTGCCGCGCATGCTGCACGAGCAGCAGCTCGACGAGCTCATCTGCATGAAGCTGCAGCTGCTCACGCGCCCGGCCGACCTGCGCCGCTGGGACCGCCTCGTCTACGAGGTGGCCAACCCGAAGCAGGAGATCACCATCGCCATGTGCGGCAAGTACACCGACCTGTCGGACTCGTACAAGTCGCTCAACGAGGCGCTGCGCCACGCCGGCATCCACAACCATGCCCGCGTGAACATCGAGTACGTGGACTCCGAGCAGCTCACGCCGGAGAACGTGGACAGCCTGGCGCAGTTCGACGCCATCCTGGTGCCCGGCGGCTTCGGCAAGCGCGGCGTGGAAGGCAAGATCCTGGCCGCGCAGTACGCCCGCGAGCACAAGATCCCGTACCTGGGCATCTGCCTGGGCATGCAGGTGGCGACCATCGAAGTGGCGCGCCACCTCGCGGGCCTGGCCGGCGCCAACAGCACCGAGTTCGAGCCCAACACGCCGCACCCGGTCATCGCCCTCATCGACGAGTGGCAGGAAGCCGACGGCACCATCCAGAAGCGCACGGCGGCTTCCGACCTGGGCGGCACCATGCGCCTCGGGGCGCAAAGCTCGGACGTCAAGCCCGGCACCATCGCCCACCGCATCTACGGCGACGTCGTCACCGAGCGCCACCGCCACCGCTACGAGGCCAACGAGCACTACCTCGACAAGCTGCGCCAGGCCGGGCTGGTGATCTCGGCCATCACGCAGCGCGAGAAGCTCACCGAGATGGTCGAGCTGCCGCAGGAGGCGCACCCCTGGTTCGTCGGCGTGCAGTTCCACCCCGAGTTCAAGAGCACGCCCTGGGACGGGCACCCGCTGTTCATCGGCTACGTCAAGGCGGCACTGGAACACCACGCGCGCACCCACGAGGCCGCGCGCTGAAGGAGACCCGCATGAAGCTGTGCGGATTCGACGTCGGACTCGACAAGCCCTTCTTCCTCATCGCCGGCCCCTGCGTGGTCGAGAGCGAGGCGCTGCAGCTTGAGGTGGCCGGCCGGCTGCAGGAGATGACCCGCGAGCTGGGCATCCCCTTCATCTTCAAGAGCAGCTACGACAAGGCCAACCGCTCCAGCGGGACGAGCTTCCGCGGCCCCGGCATGGACAAGGGCCTGGAAATCCTGGCCTCGGTGCGCAAGCAACTGAACGTGCCCGTGCTCACCGACGTGCATGCGCAAGCCGAGGTCGAGCGCGTGGCCGCCGTGGTGGACGTGCTGCAAACCCCCGCCTTCCTCTGCCGCCAGACCGATTTCATCCGCGCCGTGGCCCAATCGGGCAAGCCGGTGAACATCAAGAAGGGGCAGTTCCTGGCACCGCACGACATGAAGAACGTCATCGACAAGGCCCGCGCCGCCGCGCGCGAAAAGGGCCTGGCCGACGACGTGTTCATGGCCTGCGAGCGCGGCGTGAGCTTCGGCTACAACAACCTCGTCTCGGACATGCGGTCGCTGGCGATCATGCGCGAGACGGGCGCGCCGGTCGTGTTCGACGCCACGCACTCCGTGCAACTGCCCGGCGGCCAGGGCACCAGCTCCGGCGGCCAGCGCGAGTTCGTCCCGGTGCTGGCCCGCGCGGCCGTGGCCGTGGGCGTGGCGGGCCTCTTCATGGAGACCCACCCCGACCCGGCCAAGGCCCTGTCCGACGGGCCCAACGCCGTGCCCCTGAAGCACATGCGTGCGTTGCTGGAGCAACTGCTGGCGCTGGACCGCGTCATCAAGGCCCAGCCCCTGCTGGAAAACGACTTCAGCTGCTGAGCCGGCTGCAGTCCAGGTAGTAGAGAACAGACCAGTCCCGATGAGCGCCTACATCATTGCCGACGTACAGATCACCGACGCCGAGAAAATGGCCCGCTACCGCGAGTGGAGCACCCGCGCGATGCAGGAGCATGGCGCGCAGGTGCTGGTGCGCGGCGGCGCCATCGAGGTGCTGGAAGGGCCCTGGTCGCCGGAGCGCATCGTGGTGCTGCGCTTCGACGATGCCGACAAGGCCCGCGCCTACTACAACAGCCAGACCTACACCCATGCACGCAGCCTGCGCGAAGGCGCGGGCGTGATGCGCATGATCCTGGTCGAAGGCGTCGCCTGACACGGCGCGTCCTCGGCTTCAAGCCCGCGCCGTCAACGCAACGTCGCGGCGGGCACGCAAGCCGTGCCCCATTTCCTACTAGCAACCCTACCGGAGAGATTGACCCATGAGTGCCATCGTCGACATCGTCGGACGCGAAGTTCTGGACAGCCGCGGCAACCCCACCGTGGAATGTGACGTGCTGCTGGAGTCCGGCACCATGGGCCGCGCCGCCGTCCCGTCGGGCGCCTCCACCGGCTCGCGCGAAGCCATCGAGCTGCGCGACGGCGACAAGTCGCGCTACCTGGGCAAGGGCGTGCTCAAGGCCGTGCAGCACGTCAACACCGAGATCTCCGAAGCCGTGCTGGGCCTGGACGCCTCCGAGCAGGCCTTCCTGGACAAGACGCTGATCGACCTGGACGGCACCGACAACAAGGGCCGCCTGGGCGCCAACGCCATGCTGGCCGTCTCCATGGCCGTGGCCCGCGCCGCCGCCGAGGAATCCGGCCTGCCCCTGTACCGCTACTTCGGCGGCATGGGCGCGGTGCAGATGCCCGTGCCGATGATGAACGTCATCAACGGCGGCGCGCACGCCAACAACAACCTCGACCTGCAGGAGATGATGATCATCCCCGTGGGCGCGCCCAGCTTCCGCGAGGCCGTGCGCTACGGCGCCGAGGTGTTCCACGCGCTCAAGAAGATCATCGACGCCAAGGGCATGAGCACCGCCGTGGGCGACGAAGGCGGCTTCGCTCCCAGCGTGGAAAGCCACGAGGCGGCGATCCAGCTGATCCTGGAAGCCATCGACAAGGCCGGCTACACCGCCGGCGAGCAGATCGCCATCGGCCTGGACTGCGCCGCCAGCGAGTTCTACAAGGACGGCCTGTACGTGCTCGAAGGCGAAGGCGGCCTGAAGCTGACCGCCGAGCAGTGGACCGACATGCTGGCCACCTGGTGCGACAAGTACCCCATCATCTCCATCGAGGACGGCATGGCCGAAGGCGACTGGGACGGCTGGAAGCACCTCACCGAGCGCCTGGGCAAGAACGTGCAGCTGGTGGGCGACGACCTGTTCGTCACCAACACCAAGATCCTGAAGGAAGGCATCGACAAGGGCATCGCCAACTCGATCCTCATCAAGATCAACCAGATCGGCACGCTCACCGAGACCTTCGCCGCCATCGAGATGGCCAAGCGCGCGGGCTACACCGCCGTGATCAGCCACCGCTCCGGCGAGACGGAAGACTCGACCATTGCCGACATCGCCGTGGCCACCAACGCCGGCCAGATCAAGACCGGCTCCATGAGCCGCAGCGACCGCATGGCCAAGTACAACCAGCTGCTGCGCATCGAGGAAGACCTGGGCGAGATCGCCGTCTACCCGGGCCGCGCCGCCTTCTACAACCTGCGCTGAAGAAGGCCAGGGCACGCCATGAACCCCTTGCTCCACCGCGCGGCGGGCATCCGCTGAACACCGGGAGGGCCGTATGCGACTGGTGACCCTCGTGCTGCTGGCCCTGCTGGGCCTGGTGCACTACGAGCTGTGGTCGAGCAAGGGAGGCGTGCACAACGTGCGCACGCTGCGTGCGCAACTGAACACGCAGCTCGAAACCAACGCGCAGGCGCGCCAGGTCAACGAGCGCATGGCCACCGAGGTGGCCGACCTGCGCGACGGGCTGGAGATGGTCGAGGAGCGTGCCCGTGGCGAGTTGGGCATGCTCAAGGCCGACGAAATCCTGGTGCAGCTCAACCCCATGCGCCACTGAGCGCGCGGGGCGAGCGGCAATCAAGATGCAGTGGCTGCAGGCGGCGGCGTTCACGCTGTGGGGCGCCGCGGTGAGCCGCGCGGAGGTGATCGCCTTCGCGCTGGCGCTGTGGATGGTGTTTTGCAACCTGCGCGTCAACCCGCTGGGCTGGCCGCTGGCCATGGCCAGCAGCGCGCTCTATGCGCTGCTGTTCGCCGACAGCCGCCTCTACGGCGAGGCGCTGCTTCAACTCGTCTTCATCGCCGCCGCCGGCTGGGGCTGGTGGCAGTGGCTGCGCGGCACGCAATCCGACGGCCACGCGCTGCAGGTGCGCCACCTGAGCCGCCGCGGCCTGGCGCTGCTGCTGGGTGCCACGCTCACGGCCTGGCCGCTGGCGGGCTGGTTGCTCGCGCGCACGACCGATTCCGACGTGCCCTGGGCCGACGCCTTCACCACCGTGGCCAGCTTGGCGGGCCAGTGGCTGCTGGGCCGCAAGTACGTGCAGAACTGGCCCACCTGGCTGCTGGTCAACGTGGCCAGCGTCGCCTTGTTCGCCTTCAAGGGGCTGTGGCTGACCGTCGTGCTCTACGCCGTGTTCGCCGTGCTCTCGGCCGTGGGCTGGCTGCGCTGGGCGCGCATGGCGCGCAGTCCGCAGGGTTTGGCTACGGCCGCATGACCGGCACCGACGCGCGTCCAAGCGCTCTTCCATGTCCGACACCCTCCCCGTCATCGCTGTCATAGGCGCCGAAAGCACCGGCAAGACCGTGCTGGCGCAGGTGCTGGCCGCGCGCCTGGAGCAGGACACGGGCCTGTCGGTGGCCTGGGTGTCGGAGGAACTGCGCGAGTGGTGCGAGCGCGAAGGCCGCACGCCGCGCCCCGAGGAGCAACTCGCCATCGCCCAGGCCCAGCAGCAGCGCCTGGAGGCGGCCGCCGCCGCGCACGACCTCGTGGTGGCCGACACCACGCCGCTGATGACGGCCGTCTACAGCGAATACCTCTTCAACGACCGCTCGCTGCACGCCATGGCGGCCGATTTCCAAAGCCGCTGCGCCGCCACGCTGTTGATGGCCCTTGATCTGCCCTGGATCGCCGACGGCCACCAGCGCGACGGCGCCCACGTGCGCGCGCCGGTGGACCGCCTGGTGCGCGGCCTGCTGCTGGCCAACGGCCTGTCCTGGTCCGTGGTGCATGGCGAGGGCGCGCAGCGGCTGGAAAACGCGCTGGACGCCCTGTCGCCTTGGCTGCGCACCCTGCCCGCGCCGCGCGCGGGCCTGTTCACGCGCCTGAGCGAGCGCGAAGCCGCGCAACCTGCCTGGCGCTGGCTGTGCGAGGACTGCGACGACCCGCAGTGCGAACACCTGCTGCGCGCCGGCAAGGTCCGGTTGCCGCGCTGAAACGCCTGAGCGCGCGGCGACGCCGCCATCCCTGTATCAGGGTGTTAGCCCCAATGCGCGGGGATGCGCCGCGCCCCACCATGGGCTCCAGCGCACCCGCCACAACCCAGCAGTCGCATCACCACCCAACACTGGCCGGGTGCCGTCCAGCGACAGGGAGGCGGCATGACAGGCCAACGGCGGCAGTGGGCGACCAGACGCGTCGCCGAAGCGGGTGCCATCCAACGCAGGTTTGACGACGCGCGGCGCCCATGAGCGCCCTGCCCCGGCCCCGCCTGCACGTTGCGGCGCTGATGGACCAGGAGCGCCGCCTCTACCGCCTGGAAGCCGAGGACGAGGCGCTGGCCACGCTGCGCGTCGAAGCCTGGGTAGCCGAGGAGGCGCTGGACGAGCCCGGCCGCCTGGAGATTTGCTGCCTCGCCGACGATCCGTGCCTGGACCTGGACGCCCTGCTGGGGCGGCCCGTCACGCTGGTGACGCTGCTGGCCGACGGCCGCGAGCACCGCCGCGGCGGGCTGGTGGACATGGCCATTGCCGAGGACTGCGACGGCGCCCTGGCCCGCTACCGCCTGGTCGTCCGCCCCTGGCCGTGGTTCCTGTGCATGAGCGCGCGCAGCCAGGCCTGGCAGGAGCGGCGCTGCGTGGAGATCGTGGACAGCCTACTCGCGCGCTACGCGGCCTGGGCGCGCTGGCGCTGGAGCCCGTGCGTGCACGAGCACCTGCAAGGCGCCCACGCGCAAGGCGTGCGGCCCTACACCGTGCAGTACCGCGAGACGGACCTGGACTTCATGTGCCGGCTGCTGGCCGAGGACGGCATCGGTTACCGGCTGCAGCACGGCGGCGCCGGCATGGAGCTGGTGTTCTTTGCCGACAGCCGGTTTTCGAGTCCGCAAGACTTGTCTTCGGCCCACGCGCCCATCGCCTTCCAGCACGCCGCCACGCGGGACGGCGCCGACACCCTGCAGCGCCTGGACGGCCACGCCCGCGCCGCGGCGGACACGCTCTCCACCCTGGGCTGGTGCGAGGCGTCCGGCCACGGCGTGGGCCTGCGCATGCCGCCGCCGGCACACCGCGGCGGGCCCCAGGCGCCCTCGCTGGAGAGTTACGACGGCCCCGGCGCCGCGGCCTTCGCCAGCCACGCCCAGGCCGAGCGCACGCTGCGTCTGGTGCACGAGGCGATGGACGCCCGGCGCACCGGGTGGCGCGGCCAGGGCGTGGTGCGCAGTTTCAGCGCCGGCACCACATTCCGGCTGGACGCGCCGCTGCACGACCTGGACAGCGGCGAGCCGCTGCGCGAGGCCTGCCTGCTGCTCACGCGCGTGCTGCACGTGGGCGTGAACAACCTGCCCGCGCAGCTCAGCCGCGCGCTGCTGAGCCGGCTGTGCCAGGAGCCGGTACTGCCCGCGATCCCCCCGGACCTGCTGGCGTGCGTCCGGGAGCGCGGCTACGCCAATGCCTTCGAGGCGATCCACGCCGACACGCCCTGGCGCCCGCTGCGCCCGGACGCGGACGGCCTGCGCACGTTCAGCAAACCCGACCCCGGCTTCCTGCTCGCCACCGTGGTGGGCCCCGACGGCAGCACCACGCCGCGCGGCGCGGACGAGGTGCACACCGACCGGCTGGGCCGGGTGCGCATCCGCTACGAGTTCCAGGACGGCGAGGACGCGGCTGAGGGCAGCAGCCTCTCCAGCTGCTGGGTGCGCGTGCAGCAGCCCCTGGCGGGCTCCGGCGGCCAGGGCGCCATGGGCGCGCAGTGGACGCCGCGCATCGGCCACGAAGTGCTCGTTCAATGCCTGAACGGCGACATCGACCAGCCCGTGGTGGTGTGTAGCCTCTACAGCGGCCGTGGCGAAGGCGGGGAGCTGCCCACGCCCGGCGGACGGGAGCACGCCGGCGCGAGGCCGCTGGGCGCGCCCTTTGGCCACAGCACGGACGCCCGCGCGAGCGCCCAAGGCAATCTCACCCGCGGCGCCAGCCCGGCGTGGCACGGGGCCAGCGCCCTTCCCGTGGAGCACGGCGGCCAGAACAACGCGGCGGCCCTCAGCGGGCACAAGACCAAGGAATTCGGCGGCGCAGGCTTCAACCAGCTCGTCCACGACGACACGCCCAGCCAGGAGCGGCTGCAGCTCGCCACCACCCAGCACGCCAGCCAGCTCAACCTGGGGCACCTGATTCACCAGGCCGACAACCACCGTGGCAGTTTCAGAGGCCTGGGCTTCGAAGCCCGCACGGACGCCTACGGCGCACTGCGCGCCGCCTGCGGCGTGCTGCTGTCCACCTACCTTGCCGACTGGAGCGTCCCGGCCATGGAAGACGCGGCCGGCCTGGCCGTCGCCAGGCAGTTCCAGGCACTGGCGCAAGCGCTGAACGAGGCGGCGCGGGCGCACCAGACGGTGGCGCTGTCCGGGGTGCAGGACGTGCACACGTCACCGATTCCCGTCTGGCTGGCCCAAGCCGAGGCGCAGGCCCAGGCGACGCCGGCCAACGCCCCGGTGGTGACCCTCAGCGCCCGCGCCGGTGTGGCGGTGGCGGCAGCGCGGGACGTGGCCGTGACGGCCGGCGAGAACGCGCACCTCTCCAGCGGCGCCGCACTGGACGTGGCGGCCGGCGGCGCGGCGCGCGTGCACGCCGGCCAGGCCATAGGCGTGCTGGGCGGCGCGATGAAGCCCGGCGGCGAGGCGGCCGGCACGGGGCTGACCTTGATTGCCGGCGCGGGCGATATGGACCTGCAGGCCCAGGACGGGCCGATGCAAATTGCGGCGCTGCGCGACGTGACCTTCCAAACCGTGAATGGCGCCATCGACTGGGCGGCGGCCAAACGCATCGTGATTTCGACGGCGGGCGGGGCGGGGTTGATATTGGAAGGCGGCAATGTGGAATTCGTGGCGCCGGGGACGTTGACGATGCGGGCGGGGAAAAGAAGTTTTATCGGACCGTCGAGATACCAATATTCCATGCCGGTGCTTCCCCAACAGATATGCGTCCAATGTCTATTCAAAGCACGGGCTAGCGGCGCGCCATTTGTGTTGCGTTGAAGAAGGGTCAAAGTGCAAAACTCCAACACGTTTATGGAAGCCGTATTGAACTTGAGCCCTGGTACGGACAGTTGCTTATATGCCTTGGTGGACCATGCCGGCGCACCAGGTTTATTGAAGCGCTTGCATGACTATCCGACAACGCCCTGGGTAAATTTATTTACAGGGTCGCGGGAAGAGTTGGCTATTGAGGCTGCACCGCTGCTGCTGACGCTGCAACCGCCGCTAAAATCTTGGTGGCTGCCATGGCTGCATACCGCCTGCCTGGAAAGCACCAGCCTGACCTTGCTGTATTCCAGTATAAATCCGCAAATACTGGTCAACGGCCTTAAAAAGAGGCTGGACGTTATGCTGCCGGACGATGTGCCGGCGCTGTTGCGGTATTTCGATACACGAATTCTTGAATCGCTACTGAAGGTATTGAAATCTGAGCAGCGAAAATCCTTTCTGGGCATTGCATTGCGTTGGATGTGGCTCGATAGAGGTGGAAATCTTCGGACCGATGACACCGTGCCGACGCCTGAAGATTCATGGGTTTCGCCATCTTTCCTTTCTGAGCAGCAACAGAACACCATGATTGAAGCCGCAGACGCTGACGTGCTTATGCAGCAAATGCAGACACATGGATGGGATTTGTGCGCAACCTATTCACGAGCGCAACTCCACGAACTTGCCTACAGTGCCTTGGCAAACGCAAAAGAATTTGGAATTGAAGGCATGCCGTCACAAACGCTTTTCGCATTGGCATGTTTGCAACTAGGCCTAAACTTCACAAAGGAAGCGAAATGGGCAGCATTGCTCCACAAAGTTCGAAACAAGGAGATAATTTTTGAAGATGCAATTCAACAAACAGGAATTTGAGAACACGGACAAATGAAAATATCTGCAGTGAACAGCTTGGATATGAGCAAAATTATTATTTCACAACGCGCCATCCGGCTCATATGCCTTTTGATGTTCTACGCAGGAGGGACTCTGATTGCCAGCCAAAAAAATGAAGCCAACGCAGAAAGTTCTCTCGATTATTTGACCGCCAAACCCATAGGTCTTGGCATTCACGGCTTTAATTACACGGATCTCGTTATTGAATGGTTTTCGATCAATGGCCGAGGTGGAGGCAACATTGCCGTGAGTTCACCCACCAGCGGAGGCGGCGGAACGACATGTTGCTTCCCCTGGCGGGCCGGAAGAATTTCTGCCATGAAGGTGGAAATTGAGTGGATGCGGATCGTGAACCAAAAACGACGCTGGTGCAAAAAAACCACCATGATTCAGCCGCCCTTCCCTGACAAGCCATTTGCCGTTGCAGTGCACTTCATGCCTGATGGCAGCATCATCTCAGAAATAACATCTAACTTTCCAAAAACAAAACTGCAACTAGAAAGATATGACCCCGGACACCGCAAAGAGTCTGGCAATGCAATTCACGACGAAGAGGTTGCGGAGTGCAGGCATGTCTATTAAAGGACACTACACAGCAGCACAATCAAAAGTCAATCTTCAATTTAGCGCCAGCCTAGCGAATACCACAGGACAGCCAGCATCAAAAGCTGTCCTCCCTCTGCAGAGACCTATCACTCTTACAGAGCGGAGCGCATGCATAAATCCTGCAAAACTGGCTTCTCCCGCAACTTCAGGCTGCGAGCAGACCATAACGGTAAGCCTATTTTTTGATGGCACAGGAAACAACCTGGATGCAGACATTACCACTTACGAATTGAGCAACGTCGCCAAATTATATTTAGCACATATAGAATCCGACTCAACCCAAGGCCTGCACCGACTTTACATTCCAGGAATTGGAACATATTTTGAAGAAATTGGAGATCCGGGCGGAACCCCGGAAGGCATGGGTTTTGGAGCATGGGGACAACATCGCATAGACTGGGCCATTTCCCAATTCGACAAAATTATTTCCGAAGCCGCAGCAATCGCCATGAATCCACGAAACAAAGTAAATTCCATCAATGTGGCAGCATTTGGCTTCAGTCGCGGCGCCACATTGGCACGCGCATTTGCCAGAGAGCTTCAAAAAAAGTGCAGCAAGACAAGCGAGGGTTGGAAACTAATTAAATACCAATATCCGATGAATTTCTATTTTCTAGGCTTATGGGATACTGTCGCATCTGTTGGCTTGCCACTGAGCGGTAACACGACATCAAATGCCCAGGCATTTAAAATTGTAGACACCTCAATCGCCATGAAACAGCGCAATCAAGGCAACAATGGGGTTAAATCACTTGCATTCAAGCCTTATGGAGCAGATCCTGCCCCTGGCCCATACGACGGGCATTCAACATGGGCGCACCCACTAGATATACCATCCATGGTTAAAAAGTGTGTGCACATGATTGCTGCACACGAAACAAGAAACTCTTTTCCACTCGATAGCTGCCGAAGAAACAATACCTATCCACCAAATACAGAAGAAATGGTTTATCCTGGCGTGCACTCAGACGTCGGCGGCGGTTATCGGCCTGGAGAAGGCGCTCGGAGCTTGAAGCCTGGCCAATTATTAAGCTTACTACCTCTACGTGCCATGCATCGCCTAGCTTATTTCCATGGCGTGCCGCTCTACTCACTACAGGAAATATCTTATGGAGAAACAGCACATGCTTTTGGCACCGACATTCATAGCCAAAAAGAGTTTAGCAAAACAGTTTCGCTTTGGCAGCACTATATGGAGCATATCAACCTGACGCAGATGGATCTCGGCCACCAAATCAATGCACATATGCGACTTTATTACGAATGGCGTTTCTACAAAATACATCAAAACAGAGATGCGCGAGCCAGGCGCGCCGACACAAATGATCAAGCCGAATTAAAGCTACTTGAGCAGCAATGGAAACATGAAAAAGGAGACTTGCAAAAGCAGATGAATGCTGCAAAAAAAGAAGCGGATGAAGCGCAATCAAATTTCATGCGCGCACAGGAACGTTTGAGCGCAGCGAAATCTGATAACCGGCGACTGGGCATTTCAATTAAACCATCTCTAATTTCATACGCAGATTCCGCAAAAGACATTTCCGACGCCGCCAAAGACAAATATCTGAGACTCAAAGCACGCCACGACACTTTACCTGATAGCGACGGCTCACTCGCCCGCAATCTCGATATATATGATGACCAACTTATGGCCGATGTGAAAATTATTCGCTCAACATTAGTCAACAATCCTCTGTTGCCCATCCGCCCTCATTACCGAAATCTACTGGACGCATTCGAGGCAGAATTCGTACACAACAAAGGCTTGCGCGACCCCAAACTCATTGAGTTCTTTGACACTTATGTGCACGACTCACTGGCGGCATTTGCAAAGGATGCAACTCTGCCCTCTGATCCGCGCGTTATTTACATTGGCGACGACGTGAAATCTCAACATGCCTCAGCAATTCCTGACGGACCCCATACGAACAATGCCTGATTGGGCTGCACCCATGGAACAGATGCAGCCCACCGCAGCCACTGCCCCTTACTGCACCGCCGTAGAAGACGGCGGCTGATCCCGCTCTGGCGTAAAGAGCTCGCCCACATCCACCACGTCGAAGTGATATTGCCGCCCGCAGAAATCGCAGCCGATTTCCACTTCGCCGCGCTCGGCCACGATGGAGTCGATCTCGTCGCGGCCCAAACCCTTGAGCATCGCGCCCACGCGCTCGCGCGAGCAGGTGCACGCAAAGCGCGGCTGCTGCGGCTCGAAGCGGCGCACGTCCTCTTCCCAGAACAGGCGGTGCAGGATGGTCTCGGCATCCAGCGTCAGCAGCTCCTCCTTGGTGAGCGAGCCCGCCAGGTGCGCGATGCGGTTGAAACTCTCGGCCAGCAGCTCGGCCTCGACGCGCTTTTCCTTGCTCTCCAGGTTGCCCTCGCCCTCTATGGGCAGGCGCTGTATCAGCAGTCCGGCGGCCACCTCGTCGTTGGCCGCCAGCACCAGCCGGGTTTCGAGCTGCTCGGACTGGCGCATGTACTGCTCCAGCACCGCGGAGATGTCCTGCAGTGCGTGGAACTCCTCACCCATGGCCGACAGCGGCACCACGCCCTGGTAGGGCTGCTGGCCGGGCTGGCGGTCGCGCGGGTCCAGCGTGATGGCGCAGCGGCCGCGGTTGTGCACGTTGAGCATGGCCTCCAGCCCGGCGCCTTCCGGTACCTCGCCCACCACCTTGGCCGTGGAGCGGAAATGCAGCTCCGGCTGCACCTCCACCACCGCCATCTTCACCGGGCCGTCGCCAAAGATCTGCATCACCAGCGCGCCGTTGAACTTGATGTTGGACTGCATCAGCACGGCCGCGGCCGTCATCTCGCCCAGCAGTTGGCGCACCGGCGCCGGGTAGCCGCCACCGGCTTCGCGGCGCTGCAGCACCTCGCGCCAGCTGTCGGTGAGCCGCACCAGCATGCCCCGCACGGGCAGGCCTTCGAACAGGAACTTGTGCAGATCGCTCATGGTGTTGTTGGTGTGTGTGGTGTGCTGCAAGGCTGCGCGCGGGCCAGGAAGGCCACGCGCGAAATGGAAACGGAGCCCCATTGGGACCCAGGCGGCGCATACCGGCCGGGAAGGCCCCGGCGCGCCGCGAGCCGATAATTCTAGGAGCCGACACCCCCGCCCCCGGGCAAGACATGCGCCCGGCCCCGCGGCGGCCACGGTTGACGGCGCCGCGACGCAACGCGGCATGCCGCCGTCCACACCGCCCGCCGCACGTCCCTTCACGCCGCCACCCGCGCCGCCTGAGCTTCCCTTCACCGCCATGAACGACCTGCCCTGCCTGCGCCGCGCCGCGCTGCGCGCCCTGTGCGAGTGCGACCCCGCCGAAAAATCCCTGCAGGCCACCGCGCTGCACGAGGGTTTCGATCGGTTCCACCTGGACCCCGCCCTGCGCCTGGACGAGCCGGCCGAGGGCACCCTGCCCGGACGCCCGCCGCTGCCGCGTCTGGTGGAGCCGCGTCAGGTGCCCATGCGCTCGCCCTTCACCCCCGAGGGCCGCGCGGCGCTGCTGCACGCGGTGGCGCACATCGAGTTCAACGCCATCAACCTGGCGCTGGACGCGGTGTGGCGCTTCGCCGACATGCCGCCGGCCTTCTACAGCGACTGGA
This sequence comes from Azohydromonas lata, assembly GCF_034427735.1. Taxonomy (NCBI): domain Bacteria; kingdom Pseudomonadati; phylum Pseudomonadota; class Betaproteobacteria; order Burkholderiales; family Sphaerotilaceae; genus Azohydromonas; species Azohydromonas lata. The sequence goes on along the minus strand of NZ_JAXOJX010000010.1, from coordinate 11,382 downwards.
TACGCGTGGCCGCCGAGGAGGCCATGCACTTCGGCCTGGTGCGCGAGCACCTGCGCTCGCTTGGGCGCGATTACGGCGACTTCGAGGCCCACGACGGCCTGTGGCTGATGACGCAGCGCACGGCCGCCGACGTGCTCGCGCGCATGGCGCTGGTGCCGCGCACGCTGGAGGCGCGCGGGCTGGACGCCGCGCCGCCCATGCAGGAGAAATTCCGCCGCGCCGGCGACGCGCGCGCCGTGGACATCCTGGACGTGATCCTGCGCGACGAGGTCGGCCACGTCGCCGTGGGCAACCGCTGGTACCGCTGGGCCTGCGCCCAGCGCGGCCTGGACCCCATCGCCCACTACCCGCTGCTGACCGCCCAATACAAGGCGCCGCGCCTGCGTCCGCCCTTCAATTACGCGGCGCGGCTGGCGGCCGAGTTCACCCAGGCCGAGCTGCTGGCGCTGGAGCAACAAGCTTGACTTTTGTGAGGCCGTCAGCTCCTGGTCAGCGCATAAACTGCCGGCACTTGAACAAATTCTGGTACTTCCATGGCAAATAACATCTCCTCGCGCCGTGTTTTCCTGCAAGCCGGCCTGGTGGGCACGGCCGCCCTGCTGGGCGCCTGCGGCAAGAAGGAAGAAGCTGCCGCGCCGGCGGCGGCCCCGGCCGCTTCCGAGGCCGCCGCGCCGGCCGCCGCCCCGGCCAAGGTCTACGTGGTGGGCACCGATGCGGCCTACGCGCCCTTCGAGTCGCAAAACGAAAAGGGAGAAATCGTCGGCTTCGACATCGACGTGGTCAGCGCCATCGCCTCCAAGGCCGGCGTGCAGGTGAAGTTCGTCAACACGCCCTGGGAAGGCATCTTCAACGCCGTGGCGCAGGGCGACCGCGACCTGCTGGTGTCGGCCATCACCATCACCGACGAGCGCAAGCAGACCATGGACTTCACGGCGCCCTACTTCGACGCGGTGCAGCTCATCGCCGTCAAGAAGGACTCCAAGGTCGCCAAGTTCTCCGACCTCAAGCCGCTGAAGGTCGGCGTGCAGACCGGCACCACGGGCGACGAGGTCGTCACCAAGCTGCTGGGCAAGAACAGCGCGGCCATCAAGCGCTTCGAGTCCACGCCGCTGGCGCTCAAGGAGCTGGAGTCCGGCGGCGTCGATGCCGTGGTGGCCGACAACGGTGTGGTCATCCACTACGTGGCCAACAACGCCGGCGTGGGCTTCAAGACGGTGTCGGACCCGAGCTTCCAGTCCGAGCAGTACGGCATCGCCGTGCGCAAGGGCAACACCGCCGTGCTGGACATGCTCAACCAGGGCCTGGCGGGCATCCGCGCCGACGGCACTTACGACCGCATCTATGCCAAGTACTTCGGCAGCGCCCCGGGCGGCGCGGCCGCAGCCGCCCCGGCGTCGGCCGCTTCCAAGTAAGAAGGCCGCACGGCAGTGAACCTGCGTTGGGAAATCCTGGCGGGCTACGGCCCGCTTTTCTTGTCCGGCCTGTGGATGACGGTGCAGCTGGCCCTCGTGGCGGTGCTCGGCGGCCTGGTGCTGGGCGCCTTGCTGGGCCTGGTGAGCAGCTCGGCCGACGCGCCCGCGCCCAAGACACCGCTGGCGCGCGTGCTGATGAAGCTCGCGCGCGCCGTGACCCTGGGCTACGTCACCTTCTTCCGCGGCACGCCGCTGTTCGTCCAGATCCTGCTGGTGCACTTCGCGCTCATGCCCACGCTCATCCATCCGGAGACGGGGCTGCTGCTCACGGGTGAGGCCGCACGCGCATTCCGCCAGGAGCACGGGGCGTTCTTCTCGGGGGCGCTGGCGCTCACGCTCAATGCGGGCGCCTACATCAGCGAGATCTTTCGCGCCGGCATTCAAAGCATCCACCGCGGCCAGACCCAGGCCGCCTACAGCCTGGGCCTCACGCACGCGCAGGCCATGCGCGAGGTGATCCTGCCCCAGGCGTTTCGGCGCATGGTGCCGGCGCTGGTCAACGAGGGCGTCACGCTCATCAAGGACTCGTCGCTGGTCTCGGCCATCGGCCTGGCCGAGTTGGCGCTGGCTGCTCGCACCGTGGCGGGCGCCTATTCGCGCTATTGGGAGCCCTACCTCGCCATCTCGGTGCTGTACCTGGTGCTCACGCTGCTGCTGTCCACCCTGGCCAAGCGGCTGGAAGCCCCGGCGCACTTGCGCGGGCGCTGAAAACGCGCCAGGCGCCGCAATGGTTGTGCGGGCATCTATCGCCCGCACAACCCCGCACTGTTGCGCCAAAGTCACAAAACAGCGCAAGTTGGTCCCACAGAACGGGTTTTTGCTTTCGCCGTTCTTAAAATAATTCTCATCGGGTTAGTAAAAGCCCCGATGTTCAAATAAAGGATTCTTCGATGAAGCGCACTCTGATTGCTGCCGCCGCCGTTCTGGCCGCCGGCGGTGCTTTCGCCCAAAGCTCGGTCCAGATCTATGGCCGCGTGAACACCTCCGTCGAGCGCCAGAAGGCCGGCGACGTGTCCACCACCGTGATGCAGAACAACGCTTCGCGTTGGGGCCTGCGTGGTTCGGAAGACCTGGGCGGCGGCCTGAAGGGCCTGTTCGTGCTGGAAAGCGGCTTCAACTCCGACACCGGCGGTCTGACGCAAGCCGGCGCCATCTTCGGCCGTGAGTCGTGGGTCGGTGTGGAAGGCAACTTCGGCCGCGTGCGCCTGGGCAACATGGGCCAGTCCGCCGCTTACTACGCGACGGCTGACTACATCAGCATGCACAACCACGATACGGGCACGTCCTCCGACGCGTTCTACACGTATCCCGGCTTCAAGCAAAACACCATCGCCTACAACACGCCGAGTTTCGGCGGTCTGGTGCTGGAAGCCCAGTACGGCCTGAAGGAAACGGTCGTTGGCGGCAAGAACACCGCTCAGCTGGTGGCCAACTACGACCGCGGCCCGCTGCACCTGGGTGCCAGCTACCTGCAAGGCCCGACCACGATCGACGGCGTGACCTTCAACGACTCCAAGCAGTACGGCCTGCGTGCCCTGTACGAGCTGGGCGCCGTGACGCTGGGTGCCTACTACATCCGTGACAACCTGGACGAGGCCGTTGGCGGCGCCGTGGCTGACGCCAAGCGCAACTCCTACCGCGTGTCGGCCATGTACACCATCGGCGCCAGCGAGCTGCACGCCAACGTGGGCTACGCCGACAAGTTCAAGGTCGGCGGCACCAAGATCGACGACTCCAACGCCCTGCAGTACACGCTGGCCTACAACTACAACCTGAGCAAGCGCACCAAGGTGTACGCCTTCTACACGAAGGTGAACAACAAGGCGAATTCGAGCTACTTCACCGGCGTGGACAACGCCGACTTCTCGTCCTTCGCCCTGGGCGTGCGCCACAACTTCTGATGATCGCGGCCTGCGGGCCGCTTTCCCCTGGAAGCCAAAAGGCCGGTCTGTCGACCGGCCTTTTTTCATGCCCGTTGCCGTCGCAACCGGCAGTCCGCGCTTCAGGCCCGCGGGTGATGCGCCGCGTGCAGCGCGCGCAGCCGCTCGCGCGCGACGTGGGTGTAGATGGTGGTGGTGGAGATGTCGGCGTGCCCGAGCAGCAGTTGCACGGCGCGCAAATCCGCGCCGTGGTTGAGCAAATGCGTGGCAAAGGCGTGGCGCAGCGTGTGCGGCGACAGCGGTACGGTGATGCCCGCGGCGCGCGCGTGCTTCTTCACCAGTTGCCAGAACATCTGCCGCGTCATGCCCTCGCCGCGCACGGTGACGAAGAGAGCGTCGCTCTGGCGCGCGCCCAGTATCTGGCCCCGCGCCTCGGCCAGGTAGCGCCGCAGCCAGCTGTGCGCCTCCTCGCCGAAGGGCACCAGCCGCTCCTTGGCGCCCTTGCCGGTGACGCGCAGCACGCCCTCGGCCAGGCTCACCGACAGCAGGTTCAATCCCACGAGCTCGCTCACGCGCAGCCCGCTGGCGTACATCAGCTCCAGCATGGCGCGGTCGCGCAGGCCCAGCGGCTCCTCCACGGGCGGCGCCGTCAGCAGCGCCTCCACCTGCGCCTCGGACAGCGATTTGGGCACGCGCAGCGGCTGGCGCGCGGACAGCAGCTTCAGCGTCGGGTCCTGCTGCAGCCGGTGCTCGCGCAGCGCCCAGCGGAAGTAGCGCTTGAAGACCGTGAGCCGCCGGTTGGCGGTGGCCGCGCGGGTGTCGGCATGGCGCGCGGCGATGTAGCCGCGCAGGTCGGCCTCGGTGCTGGCGTCCAGCGAGTGGCCGGCCTCGGCGTCCAGCCAGTCGGCGTAGAGCGAGAGGTCGCGCCGGTAGGCCGAGAGCGTGTTGGCCGAGAGGCCGTCCTCTATCCACAGCGCCTGCGCGAAGCGCTCTATGGCCACGCGGCTGGCCTCGCGGGCCGCCGATGGCTGGGTGTTCACGGCGGCCGCTTGGGCCGCCTCGGGTGCTGCCGTGCTCACGTCACTCCAGGCGCAGGTTCTGGCGTGCGACCACGCCCTTGTAGACGTCGTACTCGGCGCGTATCTGCTCGCCGAACTGCTCAGGCGTGTTGCCCAGCACCAGCGAGCCCGTGTCCTCGATGCGCTTCTTCACCGCGGGGTCGGCCAGGGCCTGCCTGGCGGCGTGGTAGACCTTGTCCACGATGTCCTTGGGCACCCCTTTGGGGCCGACGATGCCGTAGTAGGCCATGCGGTTGACGGGCTCCAGGCCGACCTCCTTGAAGGTGGGCACGTTGGGGAGCATGGGCAGCCGCTGCGGCGCGGCCACGACGATGGGCACGAGCTTGCCTTCCTTCACGAAGGGCAGTGCCGAGGGCAGGTTGTCGAACATGATGGGCACCTGCCCGGCCACCGTGTCGTTGAGCGCCGGGCCCGCGCCGCGGTAGGGAATGTGGGTGATGAACACGCCCGTGAGGCTCTTGAACAGCTCGGTCTGCAGGTGGCCTATGCCGCCGGTGCCGGAGCTGGAGTAGCTGTACTTGCCGGGGCTCTTCTTGAGCAGCGCGATGAAGTCGGCGTAGTTCTTGGCCGGGAAGCCCGGGTGCACCGCGATGATGTTGGGCGTGGCCGCGAGGTTGGTGATGGGCGTGAAGTCGGTGAGCGGGTTGTAGCCCGTGCGCGGGTTGATGGCCGGGTTGGCCGCCGTGGTGGAGACGGTGGCGATGCCCAGGGTGTAGCCGTCCGGCGCGCTGCGCGCGAGCTCCTGCGCGCCGACGATGCCGCCGCCGCCGGCCTTGTTCTCCACCACCACGGTCTGGCCCAGCGCGGCGCCGAGCTTGTCGGAAACGGTGCGCGCCACGATGTCGGTGGTGCCGCCCGGTGCGAAGGGGACGACCAGCCGAATGGGTTTGCTTGGATAGCCCTGTTGAGCGAAAGCCAGCGGGCCGGCCAGGGCCAGGCCCACCATCGCGCCCAAGCAGCGCAGCGCTTGTCGATTCATCCGCTTGTCTCCTCCAGCAGAGGCCGAACCACACGGCCCTCAAGGCATTGTGGCCCATGGTTACAGGTGAAGGGCGGGCGTGGCGGCCGTCCCGCATCGCGGGCCGATGCGCGGCGGCCGGCAGGCCCCGTGGCCTGTGTGCCAGGCCTGCGCTGGCACACTTCGGCGATGAACGAGGCCCTGTTGCTGTTGCCCGACTTTTTGCTGATCGCAACGGGCTTTCTGATCTGCCGGTACACGGCGCTCAACCGCCCGGTGTGGGAGGCCACGGAGCGGCTGGTGTACTACCTGCTCTTCCCCGTGCTGCTGTTCAACGCCATCGTGCGCAACCCGCTGCAGCCCGGGGCCATGCTGTCGCTGGTGTTCAGCGGGCTGGCCGTGGTGGGCTGCGGCATCGTGCTGGCGTACTCGCTGGGCCTGTTTCGCGGCGTGGACCGCACGGCGCATGCGTCCGGCGCGCAGACGGCCTTTCGCTTCAACTCCTACATCGGCCTGGCGCTGGCCGAGCGCTTGGGCGGCGCGCCGGCGGTGGCGGCCATCGCCATGCTGATCGCCTTTTGCGTGCCGCTGTGCAACGTGGCCGCGGTGTGGCCGCTGGCGCGCCACGGCGGGCAGAACTACCTGCGCGAGCTCTCGCGCAATCCGCTGATCCTGAGCACGGTGGCGGGGCTGCTGGGCAACCTCATGGGCCTGAAGTTTCCCGAGGCCGTGGCCACCAGCCTGAACCGCGTGGGCACGGCCGCGCTGCCGCTGGGCCTGATGGCCGTGGGCGCGGGGCTGCAGTTGGGCGCGCTGCGCGAGGCGCCGCGCCTGGCCACGGCGCTGCTGTCCATACGCCACGCTGTGCTGCCGCTGGTGGCGCTGATGCTGGTGCACGTGCTTGGGCTGCCGCCGGTGCAGCAGCTCGTGGTGGTGGCCTTCGCGGCGCTGCCCACCGCCTCCACCTGCTACGTGCTGGCCGCGCGCCTGGGCGGGCATCCGGGCTTCGTGGCGGGGCTGGTGACGCTTTCCACGCTGCTGGGCATGGTGAGCGTGCCGGTGGCGCTGTGGACGCTGGCGCGGCTGCAGGGCTAACTCAGGCAGGCACCGCGTGCTGCGCCAGCGCCCAGGCTATGTGCTCGCGCACCAGCTCGCCGGCGGCCTCGCGCCGGCTCTCAAGCGCCTGCCGCACGGCGATCTCGTCGGCCTCTTCAAGCCCTGCCCTGAGCGCATTGCCCAGCGCAACCGCCAGGTTGCGTTGCCAACGTTCGTACCCGATGCGCCGTATCGGGCTGCCCTCGGTGCGGCTTGAAAACTCCGCCTCGCTCCAGCGCCAGAGCTGCAGCAGCGTGGGCGCGTTGAAATGCGCGCGCACGTCGAAGTCCGGCAGCGGCGAGCGCTGGGCGAACTTGTTCCAGGGGCAGGCGAGCTGGCAGTCGTCGCAGCCATAGATGCGGTTGCCCAAGAGCGGCCGCAGCTCCAGCGGCATGGGCCCGTCGTGCTCGATCGTCAGGTAGGAGATGCAGCGCCGCGCGTCCAGCCGGTAGGGCGCGACGATGGCCCGCGTTGGGCACGCGTCCACGCAGGCCGTGCAGCCGCCGCAATGGGCGCTGGCCGGCTCGCTGGCGGGCAGCGGCAGGTCCACGTAGATCTCGCCCAGGAAGAAGGTGGAGCCCGCCTCGCGCGAGAGCGTGAGCGTGTGCCGACCGCGCCAACCCAGGCCGCTGCGCGTGGCCAGCTCCACTTCCAGCACCGGGGCGGAGTCGGTGAACACGCGGTGGCCGAAGGGGCCCACGGCCGCGGCCAGCCGGTCGGCGAGCTTTTGCAGCCGCGCGCGCAGCACCTTGTGGTAGTCCCGCCCGCGGGCGTAGAGCGACACGCCCGCCTGCAGCGGCTGCGCCAGGCGCTCGAACTCGATGCGCTGCCAACCATCCGGCGTGGCCTGCGGCAGGTAGTCCATGCGCGCGGTGATCACGCTGACCGTGCCGGGCACCAGCTCGGCGGGGCGGGCGCGCTTCATGCCGTGGGCGGCCATGTAGTGCATGGAGCCGTGAAATCCGGCCTCCAGCCAGGCCTGCAGCCCCGGCTCGGCCGCCGTCAAATCCACGCCGGCAATGCCGATCTGGGAAAATCCCAACTCGCGCGCCCACTTGCGCAATGGCTCCAGCAATGCGAGCGCTTCATGACCTTGCAATCCCATCCCCCGATTCTAGAAAGCCGGCTCTTTCATTGGCCCACCGAGGACGATGCCGCCGCCTGCGCCCAGCGCCTGGCCGGCTGCGGCGCGCTGCGTGACGCCTTCGTGGAGCTGCACGGCCCGCTGGGCGCGGGCAAGACCACCTTCGTGCGCCACCTGCTGCGCGCGCTGGGCGTCACCGGCCGCATCAAGAGCCCCAGCTACGCGGTGCTGGAGCCGCACGAGGCGCAGGGTTTGACGATCTCGCACTTTGACTTCTACCGCTTCGAGGACCCGCGCGAGTGGGAAGACGCGGGCTTCAGAGACGTGTTCGCCGGCCCCGGCCTCAAGCTGGCCGAATGGCCGGAGAAGGCGGCAGGGGTATTGCCGCTGGCCGACCTCGTGCTGACGTTGCGCATATGCGACGACGACTCGCGCGAGCTGCAGGCGCAGGCGCAAAGTGCGCGCGGACTGCAACTGCTGGAGGTGCTGGCATGAAGAGCCGACATCAACCGCGCTGCTTTCCGCACCCCGCTTTCGACCGGCGTGGCCTGTTGAAGCGCGGCGGCGCGCTGGCGCTGCTGCTGGGCGCGGGCGAGCTGGCCTGGGGCGCGGGCATCGTGGCCGTGCGCGTGTGGCCGGCGGCCGAGTACACGCGCGTGACGATTGAAAGCGACCAGGCGCTGGTGGCACGCCACCAGCTCATCGAATCGCCGGACCGGCTGGTGATCGACATCGACGGGCTGGAGCTCAGCCCCACGCTGCGCGACCTCGTGGGCAAGGTGCGCGCGGACGACCCCTTCATTGCCGGCGTGCGCATAGGCCAGAACCAGCCGCGCACCGTGCGCCTGGTGGTGGACCTGAAGCAGCCCACGGCGCCGCAGCAGTTCCGCCTGGAGCCCGTGGCCGCCTACCAGCACCGGCTGGTGTTCGACCTGCATCCCACGCAGGCGCCGGACCCGCTGCTGGCGCTGCTGCGCGAGAAGACGCAGGCCGAGCAGCAGGCCGCGCGCTCGGTGCAGGACGCGCTGGGCGAGTTCATAGACCGCATGGACCGCCCCGGCATCCCCACCCCGCCGCCGGCCGTGGCCGCCAACAAGCCGCCCACGGCGCGGCCGGCCACGCCGTCCGCCACCCCTGCGACGCCGCCGGCCGCCCCGCCCGCCGTGGCCCAGGCGCCCACCACGCCCGCGCCTCCGCCGCCGCCCACGGCCGAGCAGTTGCGCAAGATGGACCGGCTCATCGTCATCGCCCTGGACCCGGGCCATGGCGGCGAGGACCCCGGTGCCATCGGTCCCAGCGGGCTCAAGGAAAAGGACGTGGTGCTGTCGGTGGCCAAGCAGTTGCGCGACCGCCTCAACGCCGTGCCCGGCATGCGCGCCATGCTCACGCGCGACGCCGACTACTTCGTCCCGCTGGGCGAGCGCGTGCAGAAGGCGCGCCGCGTGCAGGCCGACCTGTTCGTGTCCATCCATGCCGACGCCTTCCTCTCGCCGGAGGCGCGCGGCGCCAGCGTGTTCGCGCTCAGCGACAAGGGCGCCTCCAGCGCCGCGGCACGCTGGATGGCGCAGCGCGAGAACGCCAGCGACATCGTGGGCGGCGCCAACATCAAGAGCAACGACGTGCACGTCATGCGCGCGCTGCTGGACATGAGCACCACGGCGCAGATCAAGGACAGCCTCAAGCTTGGCGGCGAGGTGCTGGGCCAGATCGGCAAGGTAGGCAAGCTGCACAAGGGCAGCGTGGAGCAGGCGGGCTTTGCGGTGCTCAAGGCGCCGGACATCCCGAGCATCCTGGTGGAGACGGCCTTCATCTCCAACCCGGAGGAGGAGCGCAAGCTCGCCAGCGCCGACTACCAGGCCGAGCTGGTCCAGGCCGTGTCCACGGGCATCAGGCGCTACTTCGCGAAGAACCCGCCGCTGGCGAGGAACCGGGTGCTGTAAGCGGCAGCGGCCACTTGCGCCCCCGCCAAGGAAAAGCGGCCCCGCGGGGCCGCTTGCCGTTTGCAGGGAAGCAGCGCGGCCTCAAGCCGCCTCGGCCCGCCTCGCCTTCCAGGCGCCCAGCACGGCGATGGCCGAGGGGACGAGGATGAGCGCGTAGATGATGATGTTCAGGTTGGCCTTGACCCACGGGATGTTGCCGAACAGGTAGCCCGCCAGCGTCAGCGACACCACCCACAGCGCGCCGCCGCTGACGTTGAAGAGCGTGAACTTGGCGCGCGTCATGGCCGCCACGCCGGCCACGAAGGGCACGAAGGTGCGTATGAACGGCATGAAGCGCGCCAGGACGATGGTGATGCCGCCGTGCTTCTCGTAGAAGGCATGCGCCTGGTCGAAGGCGCGCTTGTTGAAGAAGCGCGAGCTCTCCCAGCGGAACACCTGCGGGCCGAACCAGCGGCCGATGCTGTAGTTCATCTGGTCGCCCAGCACGGCCGCCACGAACAGCAGCGCCATGGCCAGCGGCAGGTTCATCAGGCCGACGCCGCACATCGCGCCCACCACGAACAGCAGCGAGTCGCCGGGCAGGAAGGGCATGACCACCACGCCCGTCTCCACGAAGATGATGGCGAACAGCAGCGCGTAGACCCACGGGCCGTAGGCCTCCACGAACGACATGAGGTGCGCATCGACGTGGAGGATGAAATCGAAGAGCTGGGCGAACATTTCCATGGAACCCATTATCCGGGTCGACCCGGAGCGGCTTCCTACAATCCCGGAGATGAATTCCGCTGTTGTTGGCGCGCCGCGCCGTCCCATCCGAGAGCTGCCCGACGCCCTGGTGAGCCAGATTGCCGCGGGGGAAGTGGTGGAGCGGCCGGCCTCGGTCGTGCGCGAGCTGGTGGACAACGCGCTGGACGCCGGGGCCACGCAGATCACGGTGCGCCTCACGGGCGGCGGCTTGCGCGCCATCGTGGTGGAGGACGACGGCTGCGGCATCCCCTCCTCGCAGCTCGCCCTGGCGCTCAAGCGCCACGCCACCAGCAAGATCGCCTCGCTCTCCGAGCTGGAGCAGGTGCGCAGCATGGGCTTCCGGGGCGAAGCGCTGGCGGCCATCGCCTCCGTGGCCGAGATGAGCCTCGCCAGCCGCGCCAGCGATGCCGCGCACGCGCACCGGCTGGACGCGCGCACGGGCGAGCTCACGCCCGCGGCCCGCGCCGTGGGCACCACGCTGGAAGTGCGCGAGCTGTTCTTCAACACCCCGGCACGGCGCAAGTTCCTCAAGAGCGAGGGCACCGAGTTCGCCCACGCGCTGGACGCCGTGCGCCGCCACGCCCTGGCGCGGCCGGACGTGACCTTCGCCGTCTGGCACGACGGCAAGCTCGCCGCGCAGTGGCGCGCCGCCGGCGCCGGGCTGCTGCCGGAGGACAACCCGCTCACCCAGCGCATGCGCGAGGTGCTGGGCATCGACTTCATCGCCGCCAGCCGCGCCGTGCAGGCCGCCGCCGGGCCGCTGCGCATCGAAGGCCGCGCCGGCAACCCCGAGGCCGCGCGGGCGCGCGCCGACGTGCAGTACCTCTACGTCAATGGCCGTTTCGTGCGAGACCGGCTCGTCACCCACGCCGTGCGCTCGGCCTACGAGGACCAGCTCCACAGCAGCCGCCAGCCGGCCTACGTGCTGTTCCTGGACATCGCGCCGGAGCTGGTGGACGTGAACGTGCACCCGACCAAGATCGAGGTGCGCTTCCGCGACGGCCGCGCCGTGCACCAGGCCGTGCGGCAGGCGCTGGTGCAGTCGCTGGCGCTCACGCGCGCGGTCGAGGACGCCGGCCCGCAGGACGTGCCCTGGCCCACGGCCGGCGCCGTGGGCTCTGTCTCTT